>PTKD01000031.1 GCA_002938115.1 Alphaproteobacteria bacterium MarineAlpha9_Bin7
CCTTGCCCTTAACAAAAGAGAGGTTATCTTTTGGATAACCTGTAGAGTACAGATTGGCCCCAGAAAGCCCTTTCCCGGCAGCTGTTTCGGATTGTTTGGTAGCGCTTAAATGGGTTGTAGAAAATGCTCATCGCTTTGATGGTGATCCCACTCGAGTTGCGGTGGGCGGGGACAGTGCAGGAGGTAATTTAGCGGCAGTAATTGCTCTCTCTGCGAGAGATTCCGGACCCGAGTTGGCGTTCCAGCTCTTGATTTACCCTGTGGTCGACTCAGATCTAAACAGGGATTCGTACAAAACTTTTGCCAATGCCCCGATGTTACCAGGGCATAGAATGGCCTATTTCTGGGAGCAATACGTTCCGAATCCTGACGAGCGCGCTGACTGGCGCTGTGCGCCGTTTCGCGCTGAGAATCATATGGGTCTGCCCCCAGCATTGGTGATCAGCGCTGGAATAGATCCTTTGGTGGACGAGGGGAGAGCTTACGCTGAAAAACTAATGTCATCTGGGGTGCAGGTTGAATACAAATTGTTTCCGCGGATGACGCATGCGTTTTTTCAGGCACCTGGTCTTCTTGACGATGCTAGGATCGCATCCAACGCTGCGGGAGCGGCTCTTCGCACCGCTTTCGGAAAAAGGTAAGTGAGGGGCTGTAACAGGAATCTATGCTGACAGTCTCGGGAAACGTGAACGCGTGCTACCACTCCACGACGACCAGCCCACACGCCTAAGGCCGTGGGTCACGGTTAGTATAATTATTTGTTGCTTGGCCACTTTCCTTTGGCAACTATCGCTCTCGGAGACGGACTTTGAGCGCGCCGTGTTCTCGCTGGGCATGATTCCATCCGTGCTAATTGGGCCGCATTTTCTCCCGACTGAACTCCGGGTGGTACCAAGCATATTTACCGTAATAACGTCGATGTTTTTGCACGGTGGCTGGCTACATTTGCTAGGGAATATGCTTTACCTGTGGATTTTCGGAAATAACGTAGAGGATTCCATGGGTCATGCCAGATTTCTGGCATTTTATTTGATTTGTGGAGCCTGCGCTGCTTTGGTTCAAGCTTATGCGGCGCCGATGTCAGATGTCCCGATGATAGGTGCCAGCGGAGCAGTTGCGGGAACCCTTGGCTCCTACGTCTTGTTGCACCCGCGCGCACGAATACTGACTTTTGTGTTTTTGGGAATTTTTTGGACTTTTATTCGTTTGCCCGCGGTGGTTGTGCTGGGCGGTTGGATCGTGCTCCAATTCGTAAACGCAATTGGAACGCCACCTGACACGAGCGGTGTAGCCTGGTTGGCTCACATCGGAGGATTTCTTTCAGGGATAATGCTTATTGGAGTATTTAAGTATCGCACCGTAAAGTTTTTTGGCAGATCACGTTCAGGGCCGTGGGGGCAAAGTTGATCAGGTAGCTGGTTCACCATATGAAGGCAGGTAATGCGAAATCAGGAAAGATGCGCTGCTCTGCGCACAGCTTTTCAAGGCGGCCAGGCGCGGCCGATTCGCCCCAGGTAATGCCGAGTCGTTTTGCTAATACGCCGCCCAGCACCAAAGCAGTAGTCAACCCAACGTCTTGTGCCCCCTTGATGTCGGTGTGAAGCGTGTCTCCGACCGCCAATATGCGGTTCCGTGCAATGCCTTTCAGCTGTTTTAAACAAGTCTCATAAAACGTTTGGTGCGGTTTCCCAAAGTAGTATGCTGCGCCGCCTATTTCTTGATATCGGTTAGCTATGGCGCCAGCGCAAATGACTCGGTCACCATTTTGTCGGACAACAACGTTATCGGGATTGGCGCAAATCATTGGGACATTGTTTTTTTTTGCAATTTGTAAACATGGTTCGTACCGGTCCAGTTTGTCAGACTCGTCAACGACACCCGTTGTTAAAATAAAATCTGCCGTATCTAAATTTTCAGTGCAGGAATATTTGAGTCCCTGGAGCAAATCCTGATCGCGATTTGGTCCTATATGAAAATATGATCTACCAAGCGCAGCCATTCCGGGTTCAGTGCGCTCGGCAAGAGCCAATCGGCTTGCTTCTCCGGACGTCAGGATGTGGTCGTAGAGTGAGGGACCCATACCGATAAATTCAAGCCGTTCCGCCACCAAAGATGCTGGGCGTGGTGCGTTGGACAACAAGATGATACGCTTTCCCACATTACGAAGCTCCTGCAAGCAATCTTTTGCACCAGGATAAGGGGCGGCTCCGTCCATCAGCACGCCCCATACATCCAAAACAAATGCGTCAAACTTTGTGGCTAGGATAGAAAGGCTTGCTTCAGCTTTGATTTGCATACGGATTCCTTAGACCGATGTACTAATCGAAATCATATTTTACGGGTCCGCCAATTTTCAGACTGCTAATGTTACACCAGTTGCAAACGGCGAATCAAAAAACGAATACTCCATTGTTGCTTAATAGTCAGCGGCATCTATGCCGACAACGGAAGAGATATTCTCAAACCCGTCGGCATGAAGCCGCTCGGCCAAGCGCAATTTAATCTGTGAAATTAAGCTTGGGCCATGATAGATCAGCGCAGTGTACAGCTGCACGAGTGAAGCACCGGCGCGAATCTTTAAGTAGGCGTCATCTCCAGAGTTTACACCGCCGATCCCAATGAGTGGTATGGACCCATCGACACGTCTATACATGTCTGCCAACAGCGAGGTTGAACTTTGAAAGAGGGGGCGCCCGCTTAGACCGCCTGGTTCCATTCGGGCTGAGCTCTGAAGTTTTGAAGGCCGCGATACTGTGGTGTTGGCAATCAGCAGTCCGTCCAAATTTTGCGCTAAGGCGACAGAGGCAATGTGGCCCCGGGACCGTTCATCGAGGTCCGGGGCGATCTTAATTAAAAGTGGGATCGATCCGCCTCGTGAGCCCGACAGCCCGGCTCGGCGATCTTGTAAAGTAGAGACTAGCCGGCTTAGGCTATCTTGATCTTGCCATGCCCGGAGTCCGGGCGTGTTCGGGGACGAGATATTTACCACCAGGTAATCGACCAATGGCGCCAGACGCGTAAAGCATGTTCGATAGTCTTCAAGTGGGTTATCACTATCCTTGTTTGGGCCAATATTTGCACCAACTACTCCCCGGTAAGGTCGGGCACGAGCAAGGCGTCTAGCGATTATCTCGACACCCCGGTTATTGAAGCCCAATCGGTTAATCACAGCACCGTCTTTGCTTAGGCGGAATACTCGCGGTTTAGGGTTTCCGGTTTGTGGAAGAGGGGTGACTGTGCCGACTTCAATAGATCCAAATCCTTGAGCCAAAAGGGGTGATACTGCCTCTGCGTCCTTGTCAAAACCAGCCGCGAGCCCAATAGGATTGCCAAAATCCAGCCCCCAGCAGCGGTGAGCTATGACATGTGGGTCGGATTCCTGTTTTGATGACGCCAATCCAAAGCGCAACATTTTAAGAGCGGCGTGGTGTGCGGTCTCAGGTGGCAATCGACGCAGAATGGCTCCACCCATTTCCCCCAAACCGATCATGGGTCGCCCGATGCAGGCTTCGCAGTGGAGGAAATGTGTTTCCCCCGTTTACCCAGTGCTAGGGGCGTTATCGTGAGTACATCGTCCGACGAGAGTGTACCGCAGTGATGTGGGAAACGCCCCCGCACCTGGGTCATAGTTGATAGCGTATAAAAATCATCGCATTGATCGTCCCACAATCGGGAATATCCGTTGATTAGAGCTCCCGCTACCCAGTCCTCGTGATCAGCACAGTGGTGAAGTATATCCATGGTCGTAAATTGTTGCACCGAATAGAAGCCGAAGCTATAGGATCCATGCATTTAATCGCAAGTTTAGAATACTGATATAGGCGGCGTCCCATTCGCGGCTTCTGGTCGTAGTTGGGAGGAGTTAAAGTACAATGGCAGTTGTTACGTATTTCAAGGGTGACTGGCACGATGGAGCCCCTTTGGTGCAGAGCTCTATGGCTCAATCCTTCATGCATGGTTCGACGGTCTTCGATGGTGCGCGTGCCTTCGATGGATGTGTACCAGACCTGGATCGCCATATCTCTAGGCTCATTAATTCGGCAGACGTCATGGGTCTTCGATCGCCGTTCACTGTTCAAGAGATCACAAACCTCGCGATTGAGGGCATCAGAAAATTTCCTGCCGGTTCTGAGCTGTATATTCGGCCGGCTTTATTCGCGGAAGGGGGATTCTTAATCCCAGATCCCGACGATGTGTGTTTCGTAATGGTTATTTTCGAAGCACCTATGCCGAAGCCCGACGGTTTTAGCGTTTGCCTAAGTAGTTATAGGCGGCCAAATCCGGATATGGCCCCCACGGAGGCAAAAGCTGCGTGCCTGTACCCGGCTAGTAGTTTGGCTATCGCGGAGGCGAATAAGAAGGGCTTTGAGAACGCTATTATGCGTGATGGCGCCGATAACGTGGTTGAGTTTGCAAGTTCCAACTTATGGCTGGTGAAAGACGGAGAAGTGGTAACGCCAGCACATAACCATACTTTTTTAAATGGAATCACCCGGCAGCGCGTAATTTCATTGCTTGGCGACGCTGGCATCGAGGTTCGCCAACGTAATATCAAATACAGCGAAGTGATCGCCGCTGATGAGGTATTTAGTACAGGCAACCTTGGCAAGGTGCTGCCGGTGACACGGGTCGGGGATCACCATTTCCAGGTTGGTCCCGTTTGTTCTAAGGCGCGGGAAGTGTATTTTTCTTACGCGGCATGCAGTCGGGTTTGAGAGAGCTTTGGTACACAGATTTTTTAATGCCACTTCGTGTGGATAAAGGGGTACCTCGAAAGAGTTGATGGATACGGCCTGCGCTCACTATTCCAGTAGAATCGCTCCGAAACGATCAGTGGCGTGCTCTAGCTCAATTTGATAGTGGATGTATTCTTGCAACTATTTTTATTACAAAATTAGGCTATTGGCAGATTGCGATTGCAATGGCTGCAACGAAATATAGCGATAGTTGTGACAATGATTGGAGATAGGTGGGGCAAGATGCGTGTCCTGGTACCATTTGCAGCGCTTGGGGTTTTGTTGGCTGCGTACAGCGGCTATTGGCTTTATCTGTCGCATGCTGTGGAGAACAGCGTACTGGAGGAACTTCGCACCAATTGGAGCGAGGCCGGTTTTGAGATCAAGCACGGAGCGTTATCCGTCGGGGGATATCCCTATCGAATTGAATTGACGTTGAGGGATGTTGAGGTTGGTACTCAAGATAGCGCCATCTCTTTTCGTTGGCGCACGCCAATTGTTTTGGCGACCGCACATCCTTGGGAGCTCTCACACTGGGTTGTGGTGACAGAAGGACCGAGTGACATGAATTTTGGAACGGGACAAGACTGGATTGTAGGCCTTTTGATTGGGCGCGGTCGCATGAGTCTGAAGCTCGGCAGTGACAACGTGCCGGAAAGGGTGTCGTTCGATGTTAGAGACGTCCAGATGCAACAGAGTGTGGCACCTGATGTGTTAGATATCAAACATGCTGAACTGCATATTCGGCGAGTGCCGACACAAAGTCCTAGTTTAGATGTGGCCGTCTTTGTGAAAGAAATTACTTTTGAAGAGAGCCACGGCTATCTGGTCGGTAATCGCGTTCAAGAGTTGAATGCAGAAGTAAGCTTGCAGGGCCCAGCACCGGCCTCGTGGAGCCGAAGAGAGCTTGATGCATGGAGGGATGCGGGGGGCGTAGTTGATGTGCATAACTTTCAAATATCGTGGGGCGACCTGGAGCTTCGTTTTGATGGTACTTTCGCGATCGACGAGGCATACCGTCCTATTGGAGCTGCAAGTGCTGACATAATAGGACATGGGTATTTATTAACCGCACTTCGCACGGAGGGGATAATATCGGAACCGTCCGCACTTGCCGCCAGTATAGCATTGAATCTCCTAACGGAGCCATCATCGGACGATGGCAGACGTGTACTGCGCACGTCTATCACGGCTCAGGACGGATATCTTTACATCGGACCAGTTGCTCTCATTTCGTTGCCTGCGTTGTTTAGCCCTTAATTTTTACGCCTGTTTCGCATCAATGATATCCCTCCTAATATCACGGGTCTTCGTAAATTTTGTTTCTAGGGCATCCGCATCATCCCATCGGATTGCGCGCTGAAGAGCGGCGAGGTCCTCAGAGAAGCGACCCAACATTTCTAGCACGGCATCCTTGTTTTCAATGAAAATATCACGCCACATTTCTGGGTCAGAAGCCGCGATCCGGGTAAAATCACGGAAACCACCTGCAGAGTATTTTACCACTTCGAGTTTTATTTGGTCTTCCAACTCAGCCACCGTTCCAACGATGTTAAAGGCTAGTAAATGGGGGATATGAGAGGTGATGGCGAGTACCATGTCGTGATGAGGCGCACTCATTTGCTCGACCATACTACCGGCCGACCTCCACATGTTTGCGACGATCGATATTGCCGTTGCGTCGGTACCTTCGGGGGGCGTCAACACGCACCAGCGACCCTCAAACAATTGATCAAACCCAGCGTCTGGACCCGTATGTTCCGTACCGGCAATCGGATGGCCGGGCACGAAATGAACTTGGCTGGGAA
This sequence comes from Alphaproteobacteria bacterium MarineAlpha9_Bin7, assembly GCA_002938115.1. Taxonomy (GTDB): domain Bacteria; phylum Pseudomonadota; class Alphaproteobacteria; order UBA7887; family UBA7887. The sequence goes on from PTKD01000031.1 coordinate 6,545, forward strand.
GGTGTGGGGACATGGCGTCAATTACAGCCTGCTTGACCGAGCCAGTGTCGGTCACGATGGTGCCCGGCGTTAAGTGTGGGCCAATTGCTTCTGCGACAGAGCCAGAGGCGCTAACAGGGACGCTTACTACTACCAGATCTGCATCGGCAACGGCGGTTGCGGCGTCGTCAGCGACGACATCTACGAAACCTAGTTCCTTGATCCGGTTCCGCGTTTTGGCACGTCTTGAATACGCCGTAACATGGTCGGCAAGTTTTTGACTCCGCATTACACGGGCCAGAGAACCCCCAATTAATCCAGCCCCTATAAGTGCCACGCGGTTAAAGTGCGGCTGTTCAGTAGTCATTGGTCCACCAGTCAATTCGTTATATGAAGCTGTTTTGCGTAAGCCCCGGCCACGGTAATGTTTGTCACCAGTCCATCAGTGGATTGGACCAGTTGCTCGAGGCGAGTGTCACCTTGATGCACAAATCCCCCAATGGCCAGCAAATGTAGGATGTTTCTTGTGCGAGCACTATCTCGACAGGTGGTGAGTATATCCACGGTTAGACCTACAGTGTGTAGCAGCTCATTTAGTTGGCTACCATCAATGTCCTCCCTAAGTTCAATCACTAACAGAGATACGTCTTCGCCACTTGGCTCCGGCGCAACTTTGGCTACGACCAGTACCTCGGGGCACTCATCAGTTCGTGATTCTTGCAGTAAAAAAGGCAGGCGAGCGACAATACGCGGCGGAATTGCATCATTATTCGGTAAGACTGTCCACCATGAATTCTGATCTTCAGGTGAGGGTAACGGCAATATGCCGACCGTCACTTCATCATTCGTCACTGCCTTCAAAACTTGGCCAGGGGATGAAAAGCTACGCACTTTAGCAACATCACCAAAGTGGTTGCGGGCTAGATGCCGTTGGGTCGCATCTATAGGCCGGTGAGACACAGCAATGCTGAGTTGGCTCTGTACCATGATTTGTCCGGAGAGTAGTTCTCGCCAGATGTTTACTAGGGCTGTTACCGGAAACGGGCCGGCGTGACGGGCAACTAACCGACGAAGCATGGCTGCTTCACGAGCCGGTCTCAATGGGAAACCCTGAACACTCTGGGAGCGTTTAAGATCCCCTATCTCCGCAACCAAATCGGTTCGCCGCAATAAAAGATCGTGGATCTTATCGTCTATTGTGTCGATACTTGCGCGTAGCGCGTCAAGATTCTTTTGCTTCGCCATTATTCCCAGCGTGGTGATGAGGAAAAGCGCTTAGTACTAGCTGCCGGGATCAGCAAAATCAAAGAAAACGTTGACAGAGCCCACGCTTGATCCCTAGGAATTCAGCATCTACTCCCATGGAATCAAGTGATTTAATGGCACCCGCTGATAAACCAATGGTGGACCGAGAGGTACATACCCCCGAAACATTTAACCATCAGCCTAAGATTGTGCTGGATGGAGAGATGTCGCTGTTGCTTGATTCGGGGGTAACGTTGGCGCCGCTTACTATCGCTTATCAAACATATGGCGAACTCAATGCGGACAATTCAAATGCGATTTTGGTTTGCCACGCATTAACCGGTGACCAGTATGTGGCTGGTATCCACCCTGTGACGGGTCGGCCGGGTTGGTGGGATAATGTTGTTGGGCCTGGACTTCCACTAGATACGGATCGGTATTTTGTTTTGTGCGCCAATGTTTTGGCTGGGTGCATGGGTAGCCTTGGTCCTCCGGAAACTAATCCGAAAACCGGTAAGCCGTTCGCACTGTCGTTCCCGCTTGTGACAATTGAAGACATGGTTCGCGCTCAGGCGCTGTTGCTTGATCACTTGGGTATCGACCAGTTGTTTTGCGTGATCGGTGGCTCGATGGGTGGGATGCAGGCGCTAGAATGGGCTTCACGGTATCCAGATCGGGTATTTTCCGCTGTACCGATAGCTGCGGCTGCCCGACACACTGCGCAAAACATCGCATTTCATGAGGTAGGACGCCAAGCAATCATGAGTGACCCCAATTGGTGCGATGGTGATTATTTGAATCAGTCAAAACGGCCACAGCAGGGCTTAGCAGTGGCACGTATGACGGCGCATATTACATATTTGTCCGATGCAGCCTTCCACCGAAAATTTGGGCGCTTGCTGCAGGACTCCCAAGAGAAAACATATGGATTTGACGCTGAGTTCAAGGTTGAGAGTTATTTACGGCACCAAGGAAGCACGTTTGTTGATCGTTTTGATGCCAACTCCTACCTCTATATCACGCGAGCCATGGATTATTTTGACCTTGCAGCCCAGCATGATGGCGTGCTGTCGATGTCATTTCGTGAGACCCCGGTGAGGTTTTGCGTGATTGCTTTCACAAGTGATTGGTTGTTCCCCGTATCGGAAAGTCAGGCGGTGGTCCAGGCGCTTAATGCCAACGCGGCAAATGTTAGCTTTTGTGAGATCGAAACCGACAAAGGTCACGACAGTTTTTTGCTCAATGAACCAGAATTTTTTGATGTCCTGAACGGCTTCCTGCGTGGGGCGGCGAAGCACCGCGGTTTGATTTGATGGATGGCGGATGACAAATTTGGATAAAAGACAGATTCCCATTGGGTCAACGTATAACGATGGCATCCGGATTGATCTGCGCCTCATTGCAAGCCTGATTGAGCCAGGTGCGCGCGTCCTAGACGTTGGTTGCGGTGACGGATCTCTGCTTCGATATCTAGTGGAGAAAAAAGATGTTGATGGGCGCGGGCTTGAAATTAGTCAGAGTGGTGTGAGGGCGTGCCTCCGCCAGGGTCTATCAGTAGTGCAGGGGGATGCAGATACTGACTTAAAAAATTACCCCTCTGGCGCGTTTGACTACGTAGTATTAAGTGAAACTCTTCAAACAACGCACAATCCGCTCATCGTCCTGCGTGAGCTAGTCAGAATAGGCCGTTTTGCTATCGTCTCTTTCCCTAACTTTGGCTATTGGCGTTGTCGCTGGCAGTTGTTGGTCAGAGGGCGCATGCCAGTAACAAAAAGCTTACCCCTTCCATGGCATGCTACACCGAATATCCATTTTTCGACTATTGCTGATTTTTTAACGACGTGCCGACAAGAGGGAATTGTGGTCGCGCGGAGTTACGCAGTTGATCAGCGTGGTGCCCTCGGAGCATTTTTTGGTGCGCGGGTTTTTGCAAATTTATTCGGTGCTCAGGGAGTTTTTTTGTTGGCCACTGAGTTGCCGATACATGGTGGTGAGTCTGTAGCTGGATAAGCCAAACCATCAAGGGCGGGGCGAATTCTTGCGTGTGAGGCTTCTTGTCCAGTTTTTCTGGCGCTTGCCGCGTACACCTGCTTTTCTGCTTCCATAAGGACTACCCCAGAGAAGGGACGCAGCCAGCGTCTTCCCAGTCGTTCCCATGCGGGTGAAAGGCGGCGCATCATCCGTCGGTTACTGGGCGGTGCATAAAGCGCGGTATCTGCCTGCGTTGGCAAAAATAAACTGTCGCGCAGGAGTCGGTTCAGTTGACTTTGACTGTAAGGCTGGCCATGTCCGAACGGTGTACCTTCGATGCGGGCCCAGACTCCGCGTCGGTTTGGCGCCACCACCAATAACCGTCCGCCGCTAGCAAGCACTCTCCATGTTTCTCGCAGCAAGGGTCGTAGATGTTCAGTAAACTCTATGGCATGTACCAAAAGCACTCGGTCCATGGAGTTGTCTGGGAAGGGCAATTTCCTTTCGTCGGCTAAAACCGCCAAATTTCGTTCGTTAGGCGGCCAGTGAATAACACCCTGGCTTTCCGGCATGGTAGCTAGGGTCCGTTCTGCTCTGTCTTTGATGTGGTGCATATATGGCACGCCATATCCAATAGATAGGACGCGCTGTCCGGTTAAGTCGGGCCAATTGCGGCGAACTCGCTGCAAAAGCAAGCGCTGCGTTAGTTTTCCCAGCGGGCTTCGGTAAAACCGGTGAAGATCAGAGACGTCAAGCCACATAACTTAGTTAGTTTACGTGTTTTGTTCCATTGATGGAATTGTGAGAGTTAAAGTAGTCTGGGGGCCTGATTTTGTCTTCGCGATCACATTTTGGTCATTGATGATCGTTACTGGCTATTTAGGACTAAAGGGGAGGCTTCCGCGTTGCGCCGATTGGATCCACAGGCCAAGTTATTGATAGAGAAAGCAGAGGCTGCGGGGAACCCCGAATTATATGAGCTTGACCCCCTCACCGCCCGTAAACAGTTTTTAGAGTTGTCAAAGGCAGTTGACGTGAAGCCGATGAATGTACGCTCTGTCGAAAATCAGCACATTCCAGGTCCTGCAGGGAAAATTGCATTGCGATTCTATCGTCCTACGGGCGTCCAGGGGAATGCTCCGGCGCTCATATATTTTCATGGTGGCGGGTGGGTGATAGGTGATCTAGACAGTCATGACGGGATTTGTCGTTGGTTATGTTCGCGGTCCGGTTGCGTGGTGGTTTCGGTCGATTATCGGATGGCTCCCGAGCATAAATTCCCTGCGCCTCTTGAAGATTGTCTGGCGGCCACCCTTTGGGTTGCGGCAAATGGTGAGGCACTTGGGATTGATATCGCACGTATAGCGGTAGGCGGCGATAGCGCCGGTGGGAACCTTGCAGCTGTAGTCTCTCAACAAGCCCGAGACCAGGGCGGACCATCCATTGCCTATCAACTACTAATTTACCCTGCTACGGATTTGACTATGTCGGAGGCGTCTCACCAGAAGCTCGCCAAGGGTTACCGCCTGACAAAACCGCTAATGGAATGGTTTATTGGTCACTACCTGAACAACGATTCAGAGCGGACCGATCCAAGAGTGTCACCGTTGTTTTGCGATGATTTTAATGGCTTACCGGCGGCGTTAGTGATCACGGCCGGGTTCGATCCGCTGCGTGATGAGGGTGTTCGCTATGCCGATAAACTTTCTTCTTCGGGTGTGGAAACCACCCACGTTTGTTATGATGGCATGATCCATGGGTTTTTTAGCATGGGTGGCTGGCTTGAAAAATCACGCGAGGCTCTCGACTACACGTCTCAAAAATTAACTGAGGCTCTCCGAGATGGGGAACCCAAGGCCGAGTGATCACCTTTCGTCAATGTTCGGGTTTAAGCTTTGAGGCTATACCATTGCCATGACACATCTCCTGATGTGTTATTTGCCGCAGATTACCCGGTGTTCATGTATTGCTCATCCACCTCGACTTGGTAACCATTCGCGAGACTATTCGTTTGGTTGAACATCCCGACCACAGCCATTAGCTCGCCGAGCATTTCGTCATCCATGCCTAACTTTCGTGCGGCAGCGGTATGGGAACGGATACAATAATCGCAGTTATTGGTTGAGCTCACTGCGACAGCAACCATCTCTTTGGTGAGCGGGTCCAGGCGTCCCGGGGCCATCACCGATTTTATACCGGTCCAAATTCTTTTTAACGTGGGTGGGTGGGTGGCCAGGGTTTTCCAGATATTGGGCACGTATCCAATATCTCGCGTTTCCTTGATATCGTCGTAAACCTCACGGACACTACCGTTTGCGGCCTTCTCCTCGATCATCTTTACCGTGGCCATGGCTGTCTCCCTCCGATTGAGCACCTGTCGCATCCAGGTATAACTTGGGCTTATCCTTAATGCACCTGATCGCACGCATCCATTGGAAATGTCGTGTTTAACTCAAGAATAATTTTTGGTTGGCTATGCGTACCGGGCGGGCGGGAAGCCAATCGCTAGCCGTCAAGTTTGTTGGATTTACTTTAGTGCTAGCGTAACCCTTTGAGTTATCTCCACCTCTAATTTACGCGACTTTTTCTAGGCAATGTCTGATTGTCGAGAAAATTGTGTCGATTTGGCTTCGCTCAATTACCAGTGGCGGGGACAAAGCGATCGTATCGGCTGTCGTCCGGATTAGCACTCCATCCTCGTAGCATTTGAGAAAAATTTCAAAAGCGCGCGCAGTTGGCTCGTTTGGTCGGGGTTCCAATTCAATTCCCGCCACCAAACCCATATTACGAACATCGATTACGTGCGGCGCTCCGCGGAGATCATGGGCGCCTTCCTCCCAGTATGCCTCGAGTTCGCCGGCACGCTCGAACAAGCCTTCGGAGCGATATAATTCCAACGTTGCGAGTCCCGCCGCGCAGGCAAGAGGGTGGCCCGAATAGGTGTAACCATGGAATAGTTCGATCGGCTGGTCTGAGTTGTTGATGAGGGTATCGTAAATGCCTTTGCGGACGATCACTCCCCCCATGGGCACGGTGGCATTGGTCAAGCCTTTGGCGCAGGTAACAATATCCGGAATTACATCAAAACGCTCACATGCGAAACTGGCGCCCAGTCGACCAAAACCTGTAATAACTTCGTCGAAGATCAATAGGATCCCATGGCGACTACAAATCTCTCGTAAACGCTCTAGGTAGCCTGCCGGAGGTATAAGTACCCCGGTGGAGCCGGCCATAGGTTCCACGATGACCGCAGCGATATTATGTGAGCCGTGCAGTTCTGCCAGTGTGTCAAGTTCGTCAGCGAGATGTGCTCCCCACGTTGGTTGACCACGGCTGAATGCATTGTGATCCAACGAATGAGTGTGTTGTAGGTGATCTACTGCGCCAAGTAAGTTTCCAAACTGCCGCTTATTTGGGGCCATACCTCCCACAGAGAGCCCGCCAAAACCAACACCGTGATATCCTCGTGCTCTGCCAATAAGAATCCTACGTGTTGCTGCGCCTGTGGCGTGGTGATAAGCAAGCGCAATTTTTAACGCAGTATCAACTGCTTCCGAACCCGAGTTGGTAAAGAACACATGGTCTAGATCCCCAGGCATCATTGATGCCAATTTCGCCGCAAGTGCGAACGACATTGGATGTCCCATCTGAAATCCAGGGGCGTAGTCCATGGTTGCGACTTGCCTTTGGACTGCTTCGACAATCGATTGACGACCGTGCCCAGCGTTTACACACCACATGCCGGCTGTTCCATCCAGAATTTTACGACCGTCGGTACTGGTATAGTGCATGTCCTTGGCTTCAACCAAAAGACGAGGGGCATTTTTAAACTGCCGATTCGCTGTGAAAGGCATCCAATGTGGTTCGAGATCATTAGGGCCTGTGCCAAGGTCAATGTTGGCAGATGAAAACGCGGATGGTGACATAGATGACCCCCAAAAGACGCAGCAAAAGTTATGCTGACAACCCTATTATGTCTGCGTTGATACACAATGTGAAGCGATGAACATGTTTTGTAGCGGAGTGGGTATTTGACTAGTCCACTTTATTTTGGTGTCTGTGTATACGACAGGAAT
>PTKD01000032.1 GCA_002938115.1 Alphaproteobacteria bacterium MarineAlpha9_Bin7
TGGCTAGAATTACTGGCTCCTCGGGACGTACCAATCCATAATAGGTGCTTGATACATCACCAATCAGTCACTCGAATTATCCCAAATGCTACCTTAAACATTGACCATGACTTAGGTGTATCAGTTTATCGAAATGTCTGGCTAGGAGTCGTGAAGCAGGCCTGTAAATTGAGACGAAATTCGCTTGCTTGTATTGTTTCTCAGTTAGGATCAGGTCGGGAAACAAGATTTAGAAATCAGCATTAACTATCAATATGCTTGGGAAAATGAATTTCAGTTTGATTTGGTTTGGTGGCGCACTTTGCCATTCTCAATGCGGAATAGGTTATGGAATATACAAATCTTGGGGCGACTGAACTTAAAGTTAGTGTTGCTGGTTTGGGTTGTGGCGGCAATAGTCGTCTAGGCCAATCTACGGGCAGTACTGTTGCGGAGTCGGTTTCAATTATTCACCGCGCACTGGATTTGGGTGTCAACTTTTTCGATACAGCGCCAGTTTACGGGACAGAAAAAATTATTGGGTCGGCACTGCAGAAAATACCCAGGGATTCCGTCGTTCTCTCAACAAAATGTCGTATCGAGAAGAATAAAAAACTACTATCAGCAGCCCAAATTATAGCCAGTCTTGAACAGTCGTTGCTCAGTCTCCAGACTGACTATATCGACGTGTTTCATTTACATGCAGTACAATTTAAAGACTACGATTATGTGTGCAGCGAGCTGGTTCCGGCCTTGCTCCGTGAGCGTGAGAAGGGAAAATTTTCCCATTTAGGTATAACCGAGACGCCACCAAATGATTCCAGGCATGCCATGTTCACCCGCGCTCTTGATGACGAGTTTTGGGAAGTGGTGATGGTTGGCTTCCATATGATGCATCAAAATGCTCGAGAATTTGTATTTCCTCGGACCCGGGAACAGCAAATTGGCACTCTGATCATGTTTGCGGTGCGCAGTATTTTTAGTGATTTGGTCTACCTTTCCTCGACTATAACCGAACTGGTACATGCAGGAAAATTGGCGGAGAAATATGGTCATTCTGCTAACCCACTGAATTTTCTTCTTCGAGATGGGGAAGCGGCGAGTGTTATCGACGCAGCATATCGATATGCCAGGCATGAACCTGGTGCTGATGTAGTATTGTTCGGCACTGGAGATGCGATGCATCTTGAGACGAATGTTAGATCGATACTGGCTTCACCTTTGTCTCGTGCGGTGTTGGAGAGGATTGAGTCGGACTTTGCTCACCTGGAAGGTGTTGGTCTGGATTTACCCAGGAATCGCTAGTACGACTGTGGCTTCGGGAGACTTATGTTTATTGAGATAGAGGTTCTGGATATTTTGTGGAGAAAAAATGGTTGAACCGGGAGATTATGATCGACATCGAAGTGAATTACGACGCCGCTATTTATCGAGTGTGACGTCCGAACAAAAACCTGTTGGTACTGGCGGGGTCGATCACTTGGCTCTAATAAGTTCTGATCTCAGTGCCACGATTGAGTTCTACACAGAAGTTTTAAAAATGCGGCTAACTCAAATCGTGGCCAATCGAGATGATTCTACCTCTACGCATATTTTCTTTGATATGGGTGGAGGCAATTCGCTGGCATTTTTTGATTTCCCCAAGCATGGAAGTGAACCCACCGTGCGTGGGATAGGCAGCATGCATCATGTTGCTTTGAAGGCAACCCAGGTAGGGTTTGATGAGCTCATCGTTAGGCTCAATACGATGGGAATTTCTTACTCTTTACATGGAACGGTGGAGAAGGGATCGGTTTATCTGCGAGATCCAGACAACATTCAAGTGGAGATTACGACAGGTTATTAAAGCGATGGATTGCTCAGCATTCCCAATCATTCTTGTTCGTTGTCGTTGATGGGCACAATCAGATGTTTATACGCGTAGGGGCAGTAATGTACGTCTCAATGGACAACTAATTCCGGTAGGATAAGGGTGACCTGTGGAAACATAATTATTAGTGCCACTACGGACAGCGTCAAGAAGACGAATGGTAGGACAGAAATTATAATTTCCCGCATTGTTGTTCCTTCTGGCGCTGCTCCCTTGGCTACGAAGAGTAGTAGTCCAAAGGGTGGAGTTGCTAAACTGATTTCCATGATCATTAGTGTTAAGACGCCAAACCACACAACGTTGTAGCCTAGTTGTTCAACCACCGGCATATAGAGCGGCATTGTGATCATAATCATGCTCACTTGGTCCATGAAACATCCCAAAACCATAAGGATTGCGAGCATTCCAAGTAAAATTAAGATTGGAGCTAGTTCTGAGTTTAAAATAATGTCGGTAAGTCCGCCCGATGCTTCGGAGAACGCAAGTATTTGTGAAAAAGTAATTGACCCGCAAATTATAAATAGGGTCATCACGCTGAAACGGATAGTCTGTCGCACTGACGCGACAAAGTTATCCCAACGCAGTGATCGATAGGCTGCGGCTATAATGAGAGACGATACGGTGCCAAGGGCTGCGGACTCGGTGGGGGTAGCAATACCAGCAACAATGCTTCCGACGACGACTACAAAGATACTTATCAACGGTAGAACATAAATAAAAAATGGTTTAATGCGCTGCCACCAAGTTATGTCGCTGATCTCATAGGTTGGCGCAATGGTGGGGTCTAACCAGCAGCGTATCATGACGTATATATAGAACAACACGGCTAAAATAAGAGCGGGTATTATCGAGGCTAAAAGTAGATCGCTGATGGGAATTATTGCAACACTGCCAAGAAGGACCGCTAGTGCTGAAGGAGGGATCAGCATCGCTATTCCGCCGACGGCTACAATCGGGCCGATAGCTATCTCTGGTTTGTAACCGCGCTTATACATTTCAGGTAAAAGCGTACTCCCCAACATGGCTGTATTGGCAATTGTGGAGCCGGAGACGGATGAAAATAGGGTGCCTCCTGCTATAGCTACCAACGATAGTCTACCCGGAACTCGTGCAATCAACGTATCTACCGCATCAATGGCCCGCGCCGCGACCCCTGTATGAAACATGATTTCTCCCATAAAAATAAATAGAGGTATGGGTAGCAGGGAAAAACTTTGTGTAGAATCGATGGCATTTCGGACCAGTTGTGCCACACCTTTTTCGCCGCCCATAAAAATCATCGCGCCAATAATATTTGCGGCAAAGAACGCGAATACCACCGGTAGGCCAAGAAGCATGAAAAAAAGCAGGGAGCCAATTAATATGGCTAGCACATAATACCATTCCATACGCTTACAGTCCGGCGTCAAGCTTCTTACGTAATGAATCGGTTAACGGGCGGTTCGCATGGCGCGCCATTATTATGGCCATCATAAAAAATGTTATCGGAGCGATACTTAACAGCATCCACTCAGGGAAAATAAAAGTTTTGTGGATCAGAACTCCCTCTTGAAAGGATGTCCACCACACTCGACAGGAATAGAAAAATAGTACGGCACAGACGAGCGTTCCGACTGTATCAGCTGCTATCAAGGCCCAACGTCGAGAATTGGGCTCAAGACGCTCCACTAACAGGTCTACGGCAATGTGACCATTTTCGCGCAATACCCACGGGGCACCTAAAAATGTAACAAGATAAAGTCCGTATTCCGCTACCTCTAATGCCCAGGGGATGGTGTATCCCCAATCCGAGTTGGCAAGCAATTTGATTAAGCTTCTTCCAACAGCGTCCAGGCATATTAATGATGTAAGCGCACATAAAACGATCCCTGCTGCTACGGCAAGGCCGTTCGTTAGCATGTCGACTAACTCCGAACTCTTCAGGTTTTTCGAATGAATATCCAAATGTCTGTCTACAAGTATTCGTACAGGTGTACTCTTGTTGTCTCAAAGTGGCAGGAAATTTCTAACGGACTAAAAGATTTCGTAGTGTACCAATGATAGTTGGGTTTTCTTTCATCAAAGTATCCCAATGTATTTGGTGGGCGAGGTTTGGAAATTCTGTACCCATATCTATATATGTGATTCCTGCGGCAATTTGTGCGGCAATTTGTTTCTCATTTTCGATTGTGCGCCATTCTGGAAATTTTTGCTCTAGCCAAATTGACATGTCGGTCAAACACTGGCGCTGGCTATCCAGAAGAGAATTCCAGCGGTCAAGATTAACAAGTATGTTAACGATAGCGTTGAAAAAACCGGGCCCGTGTCGATATTTTGTATGCTTGTGCCAACCAAGATCCGTGATGCCCCAAAGTGGCCAGCCGTATCCATCTACCGTGTTTCGTTCCAGCGCGGTGTAAAGGGAAGGAGGAGACATACGCACCGGTTCCGCACCAAGAGAGCGGAAAAAGTCGTCATAGATGGGGGTTGACCGAAGGCGAAATCCTTCAAACCGGCCATTTTTTTGTGGCTTCGTTGTGTAAACAAAGAATCTAACGCCATCGCTGATGTGTGTAAGATACCACGCATTCATCTTTTCGTTATGAAGCCTGTTGATAATGTCCCACGCACCGTTTGCCCTTTGCTCCGCCGCGCTCGTGTTCGCTAGACTCGTGACATCTGCTTCTACCAAAACCCCTTTGTAATAGTTCGGCGGTCCGTAGTGCAGGTCAATTACGCCGTCTTTTAATGTTCTCCATTGTTCAAGAGATTTTACGGCCTCTGGGCCGACAATGCTGATTTTTAAGTCTCCTTCGCAATGGATGTTGAGTTCATCAACCCAACGATAGAAATACTTCGCATACACTGAACGGGCGGGTAAGAAACTAGCCGCTTTAAGTTTTATTTCCGCCTTGGAAGGGGATATTGATCCTGAGATTGAGAGAGGCAGTAGCGCCAATCCTATCATTAGCAATTGAGACAGTTTCATTGTTTGGCCCCTTCTTCCGCTGCTTCATAGCAAAGTAAATCGGCATCGTAATTGTAAGATTAGCTTGAAAATCAACCGATGGGAATTCGTATCGGTCTCTGAAGATCATGAACTTTTTTCCAAGTTTGTTTTAAGGTCGTGATTCTTGGAACCGTGAGTAGTGGTATGTCTGATAGGAATCGGGTTATCGTTTCCGGTGTATGTTGAAGTGGAACAGGAGTTGTTTTTAAGCTTCGCTGATGATGATAGTTGCAGGTAAAATGCTATTATGGAGAATCGCTTCTACGATGGTGAGAGGGTGGCTGAGCGTACCGCGATAGCCACCGGAAATAGTAGAGTGGGAACTCAAAGAGCTGCTGCCCATTCCTTCAATGAAGACGACATGCGTTTCAGAGGCGTTTCGCCTAGTACGAGCGTGGCCATAAAATTCTCTTAAACCGTGCACTATCCGTGTATTGTTGCCCCCATGCCACGAAAGGCCTCGTGTACTAGATTGGGTCTTCGTGGCTAGGAAGGTCAAGTTTGAATCACAAGACACGGTTAACACTCCATGAAGTATCCCACTCTTTTTAGTCCAATTACTGTCGGTGAACACGTACTTCGGAACCGTATTGTGCACACCGCTACAGTGACAGCATATGGACATAACGGCAGACCAACTCAACGTCTTATCGATCATCATCGTGCACGGGCAGAAGGCGGTACGGCGATGATTGTCACCGAGTTAATGCCTGTGCACTATACTTCAATCGCGAACCCATTTCTTGTGAACGTCTTTGATGAAAAAAACCTATCTCTTTTAAAGGCGTGGGCGGAGACGGTCGAAAGAGAAGACTGCCGACTTGTCGGACAGATTGGACATGTTGGGCGTCAGCAGTTGTGGGACCCCTTGGTGACACCTGTAAGTGCAACGTCGAAGCCAGATCCTTTAAGTTGGACGGTCCCACATAAGCTTGGCCATAAAGAAATAAATGAACTCATAAGTAGTTTTGTAGAATCATCCGAGAGACTTAAAAGAGCTGGTTTTAGTGGTGTGGAGTTGCACGGGGCACACGGTTATTTGCTTACGCAGTTTATGTCGCCGTTTTCAAATGATCGGGATGATGAATATGGCGTCACTCGTGAGGGCCGTTTGAAATTCGTAAAGCAGTTGATACAGGAAATACGGCAAGAATGCGGGAAACAGTTTCTGATCGGCCTCAAAATGCCCTGCGATGAGGGCGTGATTGGGGGAATTGATCCGTATGAAGCCGAGAAAATCGTTGAGTGCTTTGTTTCTATGGGAGAGCTTGATTATTTTGCATTTAGCCAAGGAAATTCCACCGCAAGCTTGGAAAATCATTTACCTGACATGCATTTCGAGGCGGGGCCCTATCTGAAGCTGCATGGCCGGATGCGGAAAGTATCTGGTGACATACCTGTTATGACGATGGGGCGGATACGGACCGCGGAGGAAGCAGAAAGCGCGCTTGTAGAACGGAATGGGGATCTGATCGGTTTGAGTCGGGTCTTGCTGAGTGATGCAGAATGGGCAAACAAATCTCGAGAGAATAGAAGAGACGAGATCCGGCCGTGTATTTCCTGTAATTATTGTTGGGGTGAAGTGCATTTGGGTCGCGGTATTTCCTGTGTACATAATCCAGAGTTGGGCACGTCCGCCGAAAATAATCGGCCATTGGAGCGTGCAATCGAACGAAAACGTGTGGTCGTCGTGGGGGCGGGAGTAGCTGGTTTGGAGGCGGCCTGGATTGCTGCTGCGCGTGGACACAACGTTACGCTATTTGGGGCCTCATCCAATGTTGGAGGGAAAGCGCATTTAGAATCTTGTTTGCCAGGATGTGCTGATATAGCCCGAGCAATCGATTTTCAAAGAGGTCGTGCTGATAAGGCTGGAGTCCATTTCAGACTTGGGCGGCGAGTATCTTTGGAGGAGATTGATGAGCAGGATCCGCAGTGTGTAGTTTTTGCCACTGGAGCGCGGTTGAGTTGGCCGGAGACCTTAAACAAAGATAGTACCGCTTCAGACCTTCGTTCGGTATCAAGAGAGTTATTGCAGAACGACAAAGCACGAAAAGGCGCAGCAGTCCTTTTTGATCAGGATCACACCGCAGCCGTATATGCGGCAGCAGAGCTCTTAGCTCTACGGTACCAAAAATTGATAATCGTCACTCCAAAAATGACAATTGGCACAAAGGTTAACTACATATCTCTTATCGGTGTTATGCGGCGTCTATCAAGTTTACGGATTGAAATTTTAACATCTACGGTTCCTGTGGCATTGAACGATGAGACCTTGTTTCTCAGAAATACCCTTAATGGAGATGAATCTGAAATTAGAGAAGTGACCTGTTTGACATATGCCACACCGAGACAGGTCGATGATTCACTTATTATGAGTGCAAGCGGGTCAGTGTTTTTTGCGCGAAGTATTGGGGATTGCGATGCACCTAGGGGCATGGCAGCGGCGATTCATTCGGGGCATGAAGTTGGAATAACGATGTAGTAGTAGTTACAATACAAGGTAGTGGCATGGGGACTCCCGAGAATCCTCGATCTAAGGAGACTTTACTGAGGTGGACTGAGAAATCTGGGTTAATTTTCCTTCAATAAATTAATTTATAGTGGAGTTAGTGTCATGGATCTGGGGTTTTTCACAATGCCGATTCACCCCCATCATCGCCCACAATTTGAGACGCTTCGCGAAGATTTTGAAATGACTATCTTGGCGGAAAAACTTGGCTTCAAAGAAGGTTTTTTTGGAGAACACATAACTGATGAGGCTGAAAATATTACCTCTTCGTTGATCTTTATCGCGTGGCTTTTGGAGCAGACGAAAAAGATAACTTTAGGAACCGGAACCGTAAACATCCCAAACAACCACCCAGTTAGAATAGCTGCCGAGGTAGCTATGGTAGATCATATGGCGAAAGGAAGATTTTTATTTGGAATTAGCCCGGGCGGCCTGATGTCAGATGCAGAAGTATTTGGAAATTTAGAACGTGATAGAACTGCCATGTTTCTCGAGGGTATTGATTTTATTTTAAAAATTTGGTCGGGGGACGCTCCGTACAATTTAAAAGGTGACTTCTGGAATATCTCGACTGAAAAAACAATGATCCCGGAAATTGGCCAAGGGATTATTGGTAAGCCGTACCAATTGCCCCATCCACCGATCGTTGTGACCGCGGTGGCGCCGTTTTCAAAGGGTGTTAAGGCTGCGGCAGCGCGAGGTTGGGAACCAATCTCAGCAAATTTTCTTCAGCCAATTTGGGTGGCGTCTCACTGGCCAAACTATGTTGAAGGATGCGAAGAGGCCAGGCGGGAGGCAGATCCAGCTAACTGGCGAGTGGCCAAAAGTATATTCGTTGCTGACGATAGTGGTGTAGCGGAAGCATATGCGACAGGTCAGGATGGCCCATATTATTTTTATTTTCATTCTTTATATACGAAGCTGATGCGTGGTGGACGAGCAAATCTGTTCAAAACTCATAAAGAGCAAGCTGATGACTCTCTAAATTTGGAGACGATTGTGGACCAGTTGGTAATCCGAGGCACTGTTAACCAAGTTGTAGATCAGCTTTTAGAGTTTAGAGAAATAGTAGGCGATTTTGGGACTCTTCTTTATGCTGGACATGACTGGATGGATAAGGAACTAGCAAAGCGTTCCATGCGGCTAATGATGGAGGAGGTTATGCCTCGAGTTAACGCTGCGATTCAGTAAGTGAAACTGCGTTACCAAAGTCATCATTCTCTCAATAATAGATATTTTGATAAATTTCCATCGAGAAGGTGGAGAATATTTTTGGTCAACATTTCCCAGGGAACGGTCTTGTATGGTACGGGCTCCGTGACAGTATTTCGGACTGTGGTAACGTCACCGTTGTAAATATATCGTCAATCCGTCGAGGAAAAGAGGGGAAACACGAGAAATGATCAATTTGAATGGCGGGGTGGTCATTGTCACTGGCTCCGCCAGTGGATCAGGGGCGGCGACCGCACGTATGCTGGTTGAGCGGGGCTCCAAGGTAGTGATCAACTATTCTCGTTCCGTTGAAAAAGCGGAATCGGTTGCCGAAGCTTGCCGAGAATCAGGCGGTGATGTGATTGTTCAACGGGGCGACGTATCCGTAGACGAAGATTGTCGATCGCTTGCGAGGGCTGCTGTCGACAGATGGGGTCGTATAGATGGGTTAGTCAACAACGCCGGCACGACCCAATTCTGTGCCCATCATGATCTAGAAGGGTTGTCGGCTGCAGATTTTCAGGAGATTTACGCGGTCAACACGATTGGCGCATTTCAGATGGTGCGCGCAGTTGCACCGCATATGGAGAAGACTGGCGTGGGTGCTGTTGTCAACGTATCGTCAGTTGCTGGCGTTTACAGCATCGGTTCATCCCTTGCCTATATTGGTTCAAAGGGAGCTTTGAATGCGATTACGGTTGCTATGGCACGTGCGCTTGGTCCTGCAATCAAAATTAATGCGGTGTGTCCAGGCTACATTGAAAGTGGCTGGCATAGAAAGGCAATTGGGGAGGAGGCGACCGACCGAATGGTTGCTCACATAAAATCGTCAACACCACTACAGTCCGTTAATACTTCTGAAGATATCGCAAGTACGGTCGTGTGGCTGCTGGAGGGGGCCCCAAATATAACTGGTGAACTTATTACAGTTGATTCTGGTATGGGCCTGTTGCGAGGGGGAATACCTGCAAGAAGTTAAGTGGTTGTATATTGGGCAAACGGGCCCGAATTTATAAAAAACAACAAGGTCTGAAAAGCTATGATGGGACCATTGCAGGGAGTCAAGGTAGTCGATGTCTCAAGATATATCGCCGGTCCTTACTGCGCGATGTTGCTTGGTGATCTTGGCGCTGAGGTCATAAAGGTCGAGAAAATAAAAACCGGGGAGGAAACTCGTGGAATAGAGCCTCTTATCGGTGGCGATAGCCTTTTTTTTATGGTGTTTAATCGAAACAAGAAGAGCATCACGCTTAACTTACGGGATCCGATTGGCCAGGAAATATTGCGTAAATTAGCTACAGAGGCCGATATTTTAATCGAAAATTTTCGTCCCGGAATCATGGAAAAAATGGATTGTGGGTGGGACGTTTTGCATGAGCTCAATCCGCAACTGATTATGGCAAGAATTTCCGGTTATGGGCACGAGGGACCACACTCGGATCGACCTTGCTTTGATGCGATTGCACAGGCTGCAAGTGGATTGATGTCAATGACGGGCCCTCCCGATGGCCCTCCTACTTTGATGGGAACTACAGTAGTTGATCACACTGCCGCGTTGCATGCGACCCTTGGTATATTGGCGGCTTTGCAGGCAAGAAATACCACCGGTGTTGGGCAAGTAGTGAGGTCTTCTCTAATCGATAGCGCACTATCAATGTTAATGACTGCGATCCCAGCTTACCAGTTGCTAGGAGAGGAAGCTCAGAGATTTGGAAACCGGGACCGATTTGGCGCTCCATCCAATTCGTATGTGGCTTCCGATGGAGCACGCGTGCAAATTGTTGCAGGGGGGGATTCGCGATTTGCTCGGTTTGTTGAGGCAACTGGACTTACCCATCTAGGAATGGATCCCCGATTCGGATCCAATGCGGATCGTCGTGCCAACGTTGATTCCTTGGAGGATATGATTAAGCCGTGGATGTGTGTTCGGACGGCAGACGAGATTGTCGAAACTATGGCCAGATTCAGTGTTCCATGTGCCAAGGTGGCTGAGATCTCCGATGTAATTGATGACCCTCAACTTCGACATCGTGGGCAAATTATTGAAATTGAACATCCAGTGGCAGGAAAAATTCCTATGCATGGATTTGTCGCACGGTTATCTGATACCGACTTATCCGTTCGGTATCCAATTCCTACAGCTGGTCAGCATACGGAGGAAATCCTCAACGAATGGATAGATTACGACCATGATAGAGTTGTGGCATTAAAAGCTGATGACGTAGTCTGATGGGATAAGATCGCGAGAAACGGTTTATTGTATGTAACGTTTTTGCCATCATGTTGTTTATGCGTGGTGGAACTTTCAACGATGATATAGCGGGGAAGTGGTATGTTTTGCGGCGTGCTTTAAAATTTTTAAAAATATTGGAATGAAGAAGGTTATATATCTTTAATATGTCTTGGAACACTGAAATTGACGAATTGACCTGGCGTACGAGATGGGTGGGCCTGAGAAAATTAAACGCCAGGAGGATGCGGGTGTGAAAATTTTTAAATGTTTTATTATGTAATTTCTACAGCGAGCGTATCCTCTCCAATCATGCCGGAGTTCTCTGTGATATGTACTGCTGTGACTTTTCCATCTGCCTCAGCTTCGTACGGTACTTCGGTTTTCATTACTTCTAGTATGAATAAAATGTCTCCGCTTTTGACCTGATCTCCAGGTTTAACGAGCACTTTCCAAACCGTCCCCGAAACGTCGGTGCGGACTTCTTGCGTCATGCTGCTTTCTTTCTAGTTTTGAATTAGATGGACCTTTTGAGGAATGTTTGTAATGACCTTTTCGACAGTTATGCAAGCGCTATTATCATGCTGTAGGTTTTGATAGGAGGCAGCGTATGTCGAATCGCAAGGTAGTTGTGGTAGGGGCAGGGAATGCCGGTCTGTGTGCTGCCTTGTCAGCAAGGGAGCAAGGAGCATCCGTAATAGTTTTGGAATGCGCTCCTGAAGAAGAGCGCGGTGGAAATTCGCGTTTCACTGCCGGTGCAATCCGTATCGCTTACGAGGGTGTCGAGGATCTTAAAGAACTGATGCCGGATTTGTCAGCGCAAGAGATTGAAACGACGGATTTTGGATCATATACCGAAGCCGAATTTTTCGACGATATGGCACGTGTTAGTGAATATCGTTCGGACCCTGATTTGGTCGACTTATTGGTCAAACGTAGCATGGAGACGCTTTTATGGATGCGCGAGAAAGGCGTTCGGTTCGTCCCGATTTATGGCCGACAGGCATTTAAGGTCGGCGGCCGATTCAAGTTTTGGGGTGGTCTGACAGTTGAGGCTTGGGGAGGCGGACCTGGGTTAGTAGACGCGCTGTATTTGGCAACGAAAAGGGCAGGCATCGAGGTGCTTTACGGAGCTCGCGCGTTGGCATTGATTCAGAACGATGGCGAGGTGAGGGGTGTAAGTATTCGGCGGAGTGGGAAGACTTTCGATATAATCGGAGACGCGGTAGTTTTAGCCAGCGGTGGTTTCGAAGCCAATACTGAATGGCGCACCCGCTATTTAGGGCCGGGTTGGGATTTAGCCAAAGTGCGTGGAAGTCGCTTTAATACCGGAGACGGTATTCGAATGGGGTTGGAGGCCGGTGCGATGCCGTACGGAAATTGGTCTGGATGCCATGCGGTAGGATGGGACCGGAATGCACCGGACTTTGGAGATCTATCGGTAGGAGACGGCTTTCAGAAACATAGCTACCCGTTCGGCATAATGATTAATGCTAGGGGAGAACGTTTTGTAGACGAGGGTGCAGATTTCCGAAATTACACATATGCGAAGTATGGAGGAGAGGTTTTAAAGCAACCAGGGCAATTTGCTTGGCAAATCTTTGATTCAAAAGTGGCCCATCTCTTGCGTGATGAGTACAGAATTCGAGAGGTTACAAAAGTTATCGCTGGAGATCTTGAAGGGCTCCTCGAAAAATTGGATGGCGTAGATGCTTCGCGTGCGCGCAGGACGGTTGATGCCTACAATGCCGCGGTGTGTACGGATATAAATTTTAATCCCAACATCAAGGATGGACGTGGTACTGCCGGGCTATCACTTCCCAAGTCCAACTGGGCCAACCGAATCGATGAGGCCCCTTTCATGGCATACGCTATCACGTGCGGGATTACCTTTACTTTTGGAGGGCTAAGAGTGGACAATCAGGCGCGTGTCCTGAACATGGAACAGACCCCAATTCCTGGGTTGTATGGTGCTGGCGAATTGGTTGGAGGCTTGTTCTATTTTAATTATCCGGGGGGTACGGGTCTTACGTCTGGGGCCGTCTTTGGGCGAATCGCTGGCGCTTCATCCGGAAAATTCTCGGCGGTGCAGGGGAGTTAGGCAACTAGTGGCGGGCTCGTTATTACCAGGAAAGTGAGGTTGGTAGTCCCGGTATTGTACAGAGCAT
>PTKD01000033.1 GCA_002938115.1 Alphaproteobacteria bacterium MarineAlpha9_Bin7
TGAAAACTGATCGGCCGCTGCCATAACTGGTCCTGGCGACACGGTAATCTCACCTGCGGGAACACCTGGCATGTTATGAACGCCATAAATGGCATCTATTGGAAAGCGACTGAACAATCCGTCTTCCATCATTGCTTTGGCCCCTGCATATCCTTCCTCTGCCGGCTGAAATATCAACACGACTGTGCCCGAGAAGTTTCTTGTCTCAGCCAAGTACTTGGCAGCACCTAGCAGCATAGTGGTATGACCATCGTGACCACATGCATGCATTACGCCCTCATTTGTCGACGTGTATGGTACGCCGGTGTCCTCAGTGATCGGCAACGCATCCATGTCGGCACGAAGTCCAATCGAGGGCCCACTGCCATTTCGGAGGACACCTACCAATCCTGTTCCGCCAATTCCTTCAACTATTTCGTCTATACCAAAGCTCGACAATAATTCGGAGACTTTACTGGCGGTCCGGTGTTCCTTGTAGGCCAATTCCGGATGTTTATGTATGTCGTGGCGCCACCCTCGCATGTCGTCGTGGTAGGCAGAAATACGATTAACAATCGGCATTTGAGGTTCCTTAGTTTGATCGTTCCTAACTTCGGTCGTGTATGGTACCACGGGCCATGCGGATGGTGGTAGTAGTCATCGAGCTCAACTTCGGTTGGGAAAAGTGTCAAGGATGAGCAACGGAATTACAAGCGTAATGGATAAAGTTCGCGGTGCCGGTCAAACGACTGTGGGGCGCTTGCTGCGCGAACAGGCGAGGATCCGCCCGAGCTCTGTGGCTGTTGAGGGCGCCGGTGTTAAATGGACTTATCTGGCCTTTAACGACCGAGTGAACCGCCTTGCAAATTTTCTTGTTTCACGAGGGTTTAGTCGTGGCGATCGAATCGCAATACTATCTGAGAATCGTTCCGAGTATATGGAGCTCGAATTTGCTGCTGCAAAATTAGGTGCAGTCGTTGCAGCTCTAAATTGGCGACTCGCGGAGGATGAGCAGATTTATTGCATAGCCCTGACCAAGCCGAGGATTGGCTTCGTCTCTCTGCGTTTCCGGGATACCCTCCAAGACATAAATCATTGCATGGAGAAGGTGATCGTTTTCGGGTCTGAGTACGAATCAATCTTATCACACGCACGAAATCATGAGCCTGATGAAGAAGTCGACGTGGAGGATCCTCTGGTAATTCTTTACACCAGTGGCACCACTGGTCGTCCGAAAGGGGCCGCAATTAGCCATCGAGCTTTTTTGGCGCGAGTCTCGGTATTTTGTATGGATTACGGTATGACGCGGGCGGACACATTTGTTGCTTGGCCGCCCATGTTCCATATGGCCTCGACGGATTTATCTATTGGGATGTTATTAATAGGGGGCAAGGTCATACAGGTCGACGGCTTTGATGTTGATCGCCTCGTTGATATCGTTACTTCTGAGAGGCTTGGATGGCTTGTTCTCATGCCGGGTGTTATAGAACGTTTCGTTGAAGTTTTAACCACGTGTTCGATCACTCCCAAGCGGATCTTGATGGTAGGAGCGATGGCGGATCTCCTCCCGAGGCACCAGATAACCGAGATTACTCGACTACTTCGCAGCCCTTACCTAAACAGTTTTGGCTCGACGGAAACCGGTATTCCACCGTGCTCTGGCAGTTTGTTGCTTCCAGGCGAGACCCATATGTCCCTGTCGAAAACCCAAAGTTCTTTTTGTGAGGTAAGGCTGGTGAATTCCCAGCGCCGTTTGGTGGCCGATGGAAGTCCGGGAGAGCTCGAAATTCGTGGGCCTACGCTGTTTAGTGGATATTGGTGCGCTGACGATGTTAATGAGAAAGAGTTTAGGCAAGGTTGGTTTAACATGGGGGACGTATTTCGCCGTAACTCCGACGGTTCATACGATTTTGTCGATCGCTCCAAGTACTTGATTAAGTCAGGTGGAGAAAATATTTATCCCGCCGAGATTGAAAGGATCCTGCTTGAAGATGATCGTGTTGCTGATGCGGTAGTCGTCCGGAGATCTGATCCCCAGTGGGGAGAAGTGCCCGTGGCTGTTGTGGCGCGTAAAGACGTATCCTTAACGGAGATGGAGCTTATGCAGAGGTGCCGGAAGTACTTAGCAGGTTACAAACAACCCAAGCAGATCTACTTTGTTCCCTTAGAGGAAATGCCTCGCAGTACCACCGGAAAGATCCAGCGCCATGAGATTGAAAAGTGGATCATCCAGAAAGGTAATCATTTGTAAATCAATAATGATGCACCATAGTCGAGCAGTGCAGCCTTATTGATTTTCCACCCACTATTTATCAAATGGCCGGATTATTCGGCCGCCTTCGTGATGTTACCGGAAGATTTATGTGGATCTAAAAGATCTTCGAGCTCCGGACTTAGACGTGCCAAACCGCGACGCACGAAGTCCTCGCGCATTTCAAACCCGTTTCCGGGGCGAGCGATCATTTCTTTTTCCGGGGTGGGAGCGGTTACGTCAGGCCAATGGCCTGGCTGTGGGCCTGCACCTTCCTCAGCCGCGGGCATTGGGTCACTATCAAGAATTGCTGGTGTACTGGAAACCTCTACACAATCCCAGGATGCTTCCAATGGGAGATTGTTAACTGGATCAAAAAAGTAGATAGACCATATTGTACCGTGATCGACGGCATCAGAGACCTCGATATTTGCAGCCTCTAGCTTGTCCTTGAGGTAGAAAAGTTCTTTACGAGAAGCAACAGTAAAGGAAACATGGTCAAAGCCGATAGGTCTGTTTGTGGGAGAGCCGTGGAATTTCCCGTAGGCCATGCGCTGCGCCATTTCGTACTCAAAAAAGGCTACTGCCCCATCTCCACACTTGAAAAAGTAGTGGCGAAATCCCTCGTGGCCGATGCCCGATATTAAATCCATTTCCAACAGATCTCGGTAAAAACGGATGGTTGCTTCCATGTCTGGGGTGATAAATGCTAGATGATTGAGACCTTTAACAAGCATGGCGCGCGTCCAACTGTCAGTTCGTTAAAATTAAATCGCGGACTAGCATAGCGATTGTGCCTGGTGTCAGGTTGCTCATTCTAATTTGGCGTGGAGCGACGTTCACGCTTTACCTATATAGGTATATTGCAAATGTCGCACAAGAGAGGTGAGAATTGATGCTTCTATTATGTTCATAAGAAGATTTGGAATTGTGCCAAACTCGTTCGACTGCGTTGTCTCGACTGACTGCCTACTTTGTAGATATGGTGGTCTGGCCGATTTCCACTCAATTCTGCAAGCGTTTCGGCTGGTCACGGCTTATTTTGGTCTTCCAACTGGTATTAGGGTACCGATTGACCCCTAAAACACTCGCGCGGGTACCTTATGAAAGTGATATCCGTCTAAAAATATTTTGAGTTGGTTGGGGGTTAGTCGTGTTTGACAGTTATTTCAAGAAAATCAACCGTCTTAGCGGCAACCTTCGTGGTGTACTATTAATGTTTGTTGCCACCATTTGTTTTTCTGTGATGCACGCCTTGATACGGTATATGTCGGCTGAGCTCCATCCATTTGAGCTTGCATTTTTTCGCAATCTTTTTGGTTTACTGGTCGTGATTCCTTGGTTCATGCGGTATGGATTAAAACCGCTAAAGACCAAACGGTTAGGACTTCACGCGTTGCGTGCAGGAATCAACGCGATGGCGATGCTAATGTTTTTTTACGCGGTTAGTATTACGCCGTTAGCGGATGTGGCTGCTCTTTCATTTACTGCTCCAATTTTTGCTACAGTGTTAGCAATCTTGATTCTAGGCGAGGTTGTAGGCTTTCGTCGGTGGTGCGCTATCTTGTTTGGGTTTTGTGGCACACTAGTATTGCTTCGACCTGGTCTTGAGGTAGTGAGCGACGGACAACTTCTAGTGGTTGCGTCAGCCTCGTTTTGGGCCTGTGCATTGATTGTAATCAAAATTCTAGGGCGCACAGAATCGAGCGTTACCATAATTACCTACTTAATTTTATTGATGGCTCCACTCTCTGCGATACCTGCAGCAATGGTTTGGAGTACTCCTAGCTTTCAGCAACTCGGCGTGATGGCAGCGATGGGTGTCTTGGGTACATTTGGGCAGCTGTTAATGACCCAGGCGCTGAAGGAGGGGGATACAAATGCTGTGATGCCACTCGATTTTCTGAAAATGATTTGGGCTGTGTTGTTGGGTTTCTTTGTTTTTGGCGAGGTTCCAGGAATTTTTACTTGGGTCGGCGGCGCTATGATTTTTGCTAGTATTACCTACATCGCATACCGCGAGCATAAAGTAAGGAAAATTAGCCCTTTGGAAGCAGTAGCTCGACCCACGGATCAATAGGATTGATTACATGGTGAGTCGTACGTGGGACCGAGACAACTTCAACAACTTCAAGAACTTAAAACTTTTCCTAAAAGCAGTTGCTAATCGAATAGATAAGGGGCAGGATTCTGCGTGAAGCCGCCCCTGTTTTAATTTGGAGTCCAAAAATGACGCCGGAACAAGTATTGTCGCAGCCACCTCGTGTACTAAGTCAGTCCCAACGAGAATTTTACTTCGACAATGGGTACGTATCGGTCGAAGAGTTGATCAGCAAGGAGTGGCTCCGCAAGTTGCATAGGGTGACGGATGATTTTTTGGAACAAAGCCGCGCTATAGCGGAAAGCAATGAT
The DNA here is from genome assembly GCA_002938115.1 of Alphaproteobacteria bacterium MarineAlpha9_Bin7. Classification (GTDB taxonomy): domain Bacteria; phylum Pseudomonadota; class Alphaproteobacteria; order UBA7887; family UBA7887. Next base: position 4,643 of record PTKD01000033.1, read on the forward strand.
ATTTTCGACGTGGCAGCGTCTCACTCGCGGGATGAGCCGAAATTGCGTCGTTTGAAAGAACCAGACGCGCAACATGATACGTACTGGGAGTTTACCAAAGACGTTATTGCTGATGTTGCAGCTGACCTGGTCGGCCCTGATGTCTCTTTTCATCACTCAAAATTGAATTTCAAGTGGTACGAGGGCGACGATGCTGTGCAGTGGCATCAGGATATTCAGTTTTACCCACACACGAACTATAGCCCGCTCGCCATTGGCTGCTATTTGACAGATACGGGTCCTGATGACGGGCCTGTCGCGATCATTCCAGGATCGCACGAGGGGCCATTATACGATCAATACGATCAGGATGGTAATTGGACTGGTGGCCTGAGGGAATCCGATGCTTCTCGGCTTGATCTATCCAAGGCGGTGTATCTCACTGCCCCCGCTGGGTCTATTACGGTACATAACTGTCGTACCGTACATGGTTCTCCGTCGAGCAAAATCGCGGATGGCCGTCCCCTACTAATTAATGCCTTTACGTCGGCTGATGCGTTTGCATATACACCTAATCCCGCATCCACAAAACATTATAGGCAGCTGGTTCGTGGAAAGGCTGCTCGTTGGGCTCATCACGACCCGCGGCCATGCCTTATTCCACCCGATTGGTCAGGGGGATATACTTCAATTTTTGCCGCACAGTCAGGTGAGGATGGTGCTATCGCCACAGGCTAGCCGTCGCTTTCTGTAGTCAACATTTGGATTGCCATTTCTCGAAGTTTGCTGCGTTGGATCTTTGTGCCGTTGGCGCCTGTAGTAGTTGGGAAGTCACTAACTGGGAATATTCTGTACGGCACTTTAAATTTGGCCATGCCAGCTAGGCAGTGGTTAGTTAAATCCGTCTCCAGAGTAGTAGCGTTCTCTCGCAAGATCACGAAACCTACAGGGCGTGTCCCACGCGGACCATCGACGCCGATCACTTGGCATTCTTCGACATCGATATGCTGTTGAATGTACGCCTCTATCTCTTGCGGGTTGACCAGGAAACCTCCCAACCGAAGCATGTCCCCAATGCGAGATAAAAACTGAAAACTACCGTCAGCACATACGAGACCTAAATCGCCACTTCTAAAAAAGCCGTCACTCGTGATAGCGGAAGCTGTCGCCTCTGGATTGTTGAAGTACTGAAGCATCAGACTCGGGGTCTGGAACTCTAGTTCTCCTACGTGTCCTGTTTTTAATAAATTTCCGTTTTTTGGGTCTCGGACACGGACCTTTGTCAGATTTGAAACGGGAAATCCACCCATGCGGTTCCGGGCATCCACCGTATCATCCGGGTATTGCCCCGCGAAGAGTGCCAATATCTCACTTGCGCCATACAGACCAACCAATTTAAGACCTTGCCTGTCCGCGCGACTAACGATGTTGTCTAGGGAAGGCGTAAAGTTTGCGAACCCACAAAAATCAACTGTTGGGAAGGGATCTGGTTTTGGGCGCGCATCTAGCAAGCGCGCAAACATTTCATCGCTGCCGTTTATCTGGGTAATTCGGTGCTGGTCGATTGCTTTTATAGTATCTTCGACCTCAAACGTTGGAACACAAACCATTCCGGCGCCGCCAGCGACTGCCGCGACTGCCTGAGAAAACCCGAACACGCCGCAAAAAGGAATGGCTTGGAGTAGTAATGCGTTTGGTTGATCGTAGCCAAACCGAACTGCTACGTCGCGCGCGTGTTGCTCAACTCCGGATTGGGTATGGAGAACGAGCTTTGGCAGCTTGGTAGTGCCAGAAGTAGTGAAAATTATGCAACCGGCATCGGCTTGTGCCTGAACGGGGGTGGTATCTGACGAACGTAAAAGTGAATCGTAAGATATGGTAGGTTGTTGATCAATTTCTCCCAAAGGGCGCGCGTCAGTTTTGCCGTATGTAATTACGGTTTCAATAGTTGTGAGACATTCCGTGTCTATTTCACCAAGGATTTTGTGGAAATTTATTCCAATAAAATTAGGCCAAAAAACTAAAATTTTTGAGCCAGACCTTTTTAATAGGTCGCCAACTTCGGAGCTACGGAACCGAGTGTTTACCGCAACGGCGATTGCTCCAAGTTGGGCACAGGCAAAAAATAATTCAAGCCAAGCTGGTATGTTTGGCAACCAAAGCGCTACTCGATCCCCGTGATGAACACCAAGTTTTGCAAGATTGGCCGCGACGGCATGGCAGCGTTGTTTGAATTCTATGTAAGAAATGTTTTGTTTACGGTAGATCAACACTGGCGCGTTGGGTTGATTGCGGGCGTGATTGTCGATTAGTGCATTAAGTGTATTCATGCCTGTGCCAATTATTGCGATATATCGATAGCGAAGGGGCGAATTTGGAGGTCTATGTCGTGGGTCTCCGCGAGCTGAAGGGCAAGCCCAAGAGATAGGTAGGAATATGGGCTCTTGAAGTCGATGTAGAGAGCGACGTTGGAGGTCATTTTAGATTTTTTGCACGCTTAATAAGTCGGATACAGAACCCACGGTAGGTTTACAAGGTTGTTGTTGGCAGTACCAACGAGACCTTTCAGAGCTCAGAAAATTTCAGCACATGTTTATTTGGGCTTTGTGGTACAATTACGTTTCCTAAGCCGAGACCTAAATGAACGGTAAAGTCTACCAAGGGAGGTAGGAATGAATAGATTTCTGATTGCTGCAATCGTGACCGGTGCGTTCGGGGTCGGAGTTGCAGTTGCCGACACCACCGACCAGAATTGGATGAACAAGGTCGAGTTGCAAAAGACCGGGGCCCATTGTATTGACGACAAAAACTGCTTCAATCGATATCATCCGGCCATTCCGGCCGCGGCGAGTGCAGATGTGGGGGACTTTATTGTACTCCATACCCGTGATGCTCTGGATGCCGAATTCACATTAGATTCAATTCCTGATGATCTTGCCACTGTTAATCTTGGGCTGGTACATCCAATGACAGGACCGGTGCATATAAATGGTGCAATGCGGGGTGACGCCATTGAAGTCGAAATCGTGGATATTGAACCTGATGAGTATGGCTATACGGTTATAGTGCCAGGATTTGGTTTTCTGAGAGATCTCTACACTGAACCATTTATCGTTAATTGGCGTCTCACGCGCATTGGTGCCACTTCACCACAAATGCCTGGCATCACTGTTCCGTATGAAGCTTTCCCTGGTTCCATCGGTGTAATGCCCGGTCTGCCTGAAATAGAGTTAATAAAGCAACGCGAAGCGGATCTGGCTGGGGCAGGCGGCGCGGTTCTTACTCCATCAGCTGGTGGCGCCCTTCCTGCTAATATTTGTGGAGAAAATGGTTCTCACCCGGATGACTGCTTGCGCACCATCCCACCGCGCGAAAATGGTGGAAACATGGATGTCCAGCAGATGCAACTTGGAACTAGGATACTTTTCCCATGCTTTATTGATGGGTGCGGTGTTTTTGCCGGAGACATCCATTATGCGCAGGGTGATGGGGAGGTTTCTGGTACAGCTATCGAAATGGGCACTGTCACTACCCTTCGGGTCACGAAGATCCATAAGGGGAAGGGGGCCTCGATGGATATGCCAGCCACAATTGGCAACGACCAGATTATTGATATGGAGCCGACGCGCTATTACCAAACGATCGGAATACCGTTGAAAGGCAAGGGCAAAGTTCCACCCTCGCACCAGTACTTGGGCGGTGACCTGATCGCAAATCTGGAAAACCTCAATGAGGACCTCACGGTAGCGGCCCGTCACGCCATAATTCAGATGATTGACTATCTGGTGGCTGAACACGGTTTAACCCGTGAGCAGGCCTATATTCTATGCTCGGTGGCCGTTGATCTTCGTGTTGGACAAGTTGTTGATGTTCCAAACTATATTGTAACAGCGGTACTAAACATGGATGTTTTCGACAAATATCGCCATTAAAATTAATGCTGAGGGTGGGGACCGCAAGGCCCCACCCCATTTTTTGTGATTAGCATTCCTATGAAGTTTTGTCTGCAATTACCCTTTCTTATCTTAATAACCTTTGTTCTGTCTGGGCATTCTCCTTGGGGCCAGTATCACGTCTATCGTCAAAAACACTTGCTGATAATGTCGACTATTCAGGATGAGCCGACCTACCCTTTCTCCAAGAAACTGGTGGCTGTAATCAACGAGGTATTGCCGCACGCAAGTGCGCGTCCGGCACGAGCAAAACACTTTCAGAGAGTACACAGTCTCTTTTCAACGAAGCAAATGAAGGTAATGTTACTGTCGCGTTCAAACGCGGTGGCAGCGTTTAACGGCAAGGGTCCATTTGCTGAATACGGATCCTTAGATTTCAGACTTCTATATCAATTCGGGGATTTACAATTGTTGGGACAGGTGGATTTTCCTGATCAATTTGCCTGGCTAGTCACAGATGCCGTAATGCGTGCGCAGTCCATTATAGAAGCGGACGCCCCAGAAGTAGTAATCCAGTTGCCCAACCTGCATCCAGGAACTTTGATTGCATTAAAAAACGAACCCATGCCTCCCTTGCCAGAGGCAATGTAGCCGCGATCTTTATTTCTAGGATTACCTTTTGCCGGGTTTCTACCGAATTTCCCTGGTGGTTTTATAAAGTGCTCCATAGCTCGAAGGATGGACAAATCTGCTCTTTGATCTCTCGATGCTAGGGCGATTTTCAAGAGGTCGATTCGGGCACGCTACCAAAAAGAGCCCTTTCAAATGCTGATCTAGCTTCTCATTCCCCATTCTGACCGTAATCAATTTTCGGGCCTACAGTCGTTGCCTGAGCCCTTCCCTCGGAACTTGTTTGACGAAGCTTACTTAGGGGGAGACAGGGTTTCAGAGGAGCCCGGCTCATGCCATACGGGCAAAAGAAGGGCCTGGGATTTAGGTGAGGTGATGGGCTCAGATTTTAATTTAATAAAGTGACTTGCACGGTCGGCCCGGTTTTTGTTCAATCCAATATCCAACATTTAGTGTTTGGTGTATCGTCAGATCACAAGATATAGGCGTATTTCACAAACAATTATCCACAGGCTGTGGAAAAAGACAAAAAAAGGAAATTCGAAATATGCTCAACGTCGTCCAGCTTGAAAAAGGGGCTAAAGTCGAGACGGATGTTAGTTGCGACGAGCTTCTGACCAAGTTTGGTAAGGCAGTACTGGACGACCGTTATCTAATGCCGGAAGAGGGTTATCAGGAGCTATTTGCTCGGGTTGCGAGTCACTTCGCGGATAATACAGCTCATGCTCAGCGCCTGTATGGCTATATGAGCAGATTGTGGTTTATGCCTGCAACGCCGGTACTGAGTAATGGAGGTACCCAGCGTGGACTGCCTATTTCTTGCTTTCTAAACGAGTCTACCGACAGCCTTGAAGGGATTGTGAACCTTTGGAACGAAAACGTTTGGTTGGCTTCCAGAGGGGGCGGAATTGGCAGTTATTGGGGCAATTTACGTTCTATTGGTGAGCGTGTTGGACGTAATGGAAAGACTTCGGGTGTCATTCCGTTTATCCGGGTAATGGATTCGCTGACTCTTGCTATAAGTCAAGGGTCTCTCCGTCGCGGGAGCGCTGCGATATACCTTCCTGTCAGCCACCCGGAAATAGAGGAATTTATTGAGCTTCGCCGCCCCACTGGCGGCGACCCCAATAGGAAAGCTCTTAACCTCCACAATGCGGTTGTCATTCCTGATTCTTTCATGCGGGCAGTAGAGGCAGATGAAGACTGGTCACTCATGAGTCCAAAGGATAACGCCGTGGTGCGGCGACTGTCGGCTAGGTCGCTGTGGATCCGAATACTAACAGCGCGCATTGAGACTGGTGAGCCTTACTTGCTGTTCATCGATCATGTCAACCGCGCGGTGCCAGAGCACCAGAAGCTAGGTGGTCTGAGTGTTAAAATGTCAAATTTATGTAGCGAGATTACCTTGCCGACCGGTGTAGATCGTTTTGGCTCAGAGAGGACAGCCGTTTGTTGCCTTTCATCTCTGAATTTGGAACGATTTGATGACTGGAGCGCGGATCAGCGGTTCATCGTTGATATCATGCGGTTCTTAGACAATGTGCTTCAAGATTTTATTGATAATGCGCCTGAATCAATGGCTAGGGCTAGCTATTCCGCGATGCGGGAAAGGAGTGTTGGTCTTGGTGTCATGGGATTTCACTCGTTTCTCCAGGCGAAGGGAGTGCCGTTAGAATCTGCCGTGGCCAAGGCCTGGAATTTTAAAATTTTTAAGCACATTAAGGCTCACGCGGATAAAGCATCTCACGAATTGGCCGAGGAACGTGGTGCATGTCCGGATGCTGCAGACTTCGGTATCAAGGAACGTTTCTCAAATAAAATTGCGATCGCTCCTACTGCATCAATATCAATAATTTGTGGTGGGGCGTCGCCCGGCATAGAGCCTTTAGCCGCCAATAGTTTCACTCAGAAGACTCTAAGTGGCTCGTTTACCGTCCGGAATAAGTACCTGTCGGCGATGCTCTCGGAGAGAGGTCGAAACAACGACGAAACTTGGTCCTCTATCACTGCTAACGAAGGATCTGTCCAACATTTGGATTTTCTCAGTGACGATGAAAAAGCGGTCTTTAGGACAGCCTTCGAGATAGATCAGCGTTGGTTGATCGAGCTTGCTGCTGATCGGACGCCATATATTTGCCAATCACAATCGCTGAATCTGTTCCTTCTGGCAGACGTTCACAAACGGGACTTACATAAAGTGCACTTCAATGCTTGGAAGAAAGGTGTGAAAAGCCTCTACTACTGTCGCTCAAAATCGATCCAGCGCGCTGACACCGTTGCAGCTATGGGTGCTGCTGCTTCGGTGAGTGTGCCTATGCTTGGTCGAGTGAATGGTGAAGAGGGGTCTCAAGAGGCATTCCTCGATTACGACGAATGCTTGGCCTGTCAGTGAGGGAACATAGAAGTGTCATTACTTGACTCCAGCCCCGTGTACAAGCCGTTCAGTTACCCGTGGGCATACGACGCCTGGCTTACTCAGCAGCAGATACACTGGTTGCCGGAGGAGGTGCCCTTGGCTGATGACGTTAAGGACTGGCATCGCAATTTAACAGTTCCGGAACGTAATCTACTCACACAGATATTTCGCTTTTTCACCCAATCAGATGTTGAAGTAAACAATTGTTACATGCGTCATTATTCCCGGGTATTTCGACCCACCGAAGTTCAAATGATGCTAGCCGCTTTTTCCAACATGGAAACAGTGCATATTGCGGCTTACTCACATCTTCTCGATACGATTGGTATGCCTGAGGTCGAGTACTCGGCTTTTCTCCGCTACAAAGAGATGAAAGACAAATTTGAATTTTTGCAGAGTTTTGGTTCTGATTCCAACATAGAAATTGCCCGTACTCTTGCGGTTTTTGGAGCCTTTACAGAGGGCCTCCAGTTGTTTGCGAGCTTTGCCATTTTGCTCAACTTTCCTCGTTTTAACAAGATGAAGGGTATGGGTCAGATTGTAACTTGGTCGGTACGAGACGAGACACTTCACACGAATTCTATGATCAAGCTTTTCAAGACTTTTATCGGCGAAAATCCGGAAATTTGGACGGATTCTTTTCGTCAGGATTTGTATCGTATTTGCAATACTGTGATATCGCATGAAGACGCTTTCGTTGGCAGAGCCTTCGAACTTGGCGGGGTTGAGGGCCTGGGCCCATCTGAGGTTAAAACGTACATCCGTTACGTTGCTGATCGACGCCTTTTGCAGCTTGGACTTCAACCTATCTTCCGAATTGAACAAAACCCGCTGCCGTGGGTTGAAGAGATGCTCAACGGTGTTGAGCATACAAATTTTTTTGAAAATAGGTCTACTGAATATTCCCGAGCTGCAACTCGAGGAACATGGGACGAAGCATTTGGTTAAGGGCTGCTGACATAAACAGGTATGTGAGTGCTACCACTCGCGGATTATTTGTTCAAAGAGTGCCGCGGGTGATTGTACCCTTCTCCCTGTGTCCTCCCCAGGGAGAAGGGTTTTTTTGTTCACGGCCACAGATTGCAAACCAGCTTTATATTGCGTGCGCGGTTATTCAGCGGCGCCCGCATGATTGTGAAAGTTCAACCCTGCATCCAGAATAAATCTTCGTATTCATCGGAACTTGGTGGATTTATGTAAAGTTGGGGCGCAATAGGAGCCTCAAACGTATATTGGCGCAATTTTTAGTTGTATGTTCAGCAGTGTAGCCTGTATTAGCGACATTTTTACAACAAATGTGTTTAACAAAGCTGAGGCACGCATATGGATCGTTTAATTCCCGTGTATAACTGTAATATTGAGTCC
>PTKD01000034.1 GCA_002938115.1 Alphaproteobacteria bacterium MarineAlpha9_Bin7
CGATATCGTTGGCTCATACAACAAGATGCGACTGGTTCCTTTTGGTGAATATGTGCCGCTTCGAGACTGGTTGCCTTTTGCTAAGTTAGCGCACGGCAGTCGGGATTATTCTCGTGGCACAGGTCAGCGGACTCTCGACTTGCCCGGTCTGCCATCGGTCGGGCTGTTAATTTGTTTTGAAGCTATCTTTCCTGGGGACGTCGTTGATAAATCGAGACGCCCGGAATGGCTTCTTAATCTTACTAACGATGCTTGGTATGGAAACAGTGCAGGTCCGTATCAGCATTTGGTGCAAACAAAATTTCGGTCAGTGGAGGAAGGTCTTCCGCTGATTCGTGCGGCCAATACGGGTATTTCGGCGGCCATCGATGCGTACGGTCGCGTTGTAGCGACTCTAGGGTTGGGGGAGACAGGTGTCCTCGACACGGGATTGCCAATGCCCTTAATAGGACCCACATTCTACAGTCAACATGGGAACATCCCTATCCTATTTTTTGTGGTTTTACTGGTGGCAGTAACATTAGTTGGGGGTGCGCAACGTTCAGAAATAGATGAGTAGTCAGCGGGATATTGTAAAGAATTGTTGGAAGGTTTGTTCACGCACACGGTGCAACTGACCCAATATCATGTGGTTTGACTAATGGCGCGCCTGGTTCATCATATGGAGTTACCTAATGTCGGTTGTTTCTGCTGTCACCAGACTGGACTATGCGGGCACAAGCATGGCACATTATATAGACAGGTGCTATGAAGCCGCTCAGCTGGTTAATTTTTTTGAAAACGGCCTGGACCCTCATCCCCTTGCTTAGAGGCTAAGAATGCCCGCGTCCGAATATTTATTTACCAGTGAGTCCGTTTCAGAGGGTCATCCCGACAAGGTATGCGATCTTGTCTCCGATTCGATTGTTGACGCCTTCCTAGCTGAGGATCCGAACTCTAGAGTTGCCGTTGAAACCATGGCAACAACTAATTTGACTGTGATTGCAGGCGAAACTCGGGGGCCTGACTTCTCGAGTACGAAAATTGAGGACTTAGTTCGTAATGTAATCCGCGGCATTGGCTATGAGCAACGCGGTTTTCACTGGTGCGATGTAAAAGTGGAAGTGCATTTACATCGACAGTCGGATGATATTGCGATGGGGGTAGACGCCATTGGTAATAAGGACGAGGGGGCTGGTGACCAAGGCATGATGTTCGGTTATGCGTGTCGAGAGACTGATGTCTTGATGCCGGCACCTATATATTTTAGCCATGAAATTCTCCGCTCGCTTGCCCAGGCGCGTCATGCAGGTGAAACACTTGCTTTAGGTCCTGATTCAAAAAGCCAGGTCACACTTCGTTATGCCAATGGGAAGCCGGTCGGGGCGACTTCTGTCGTGGTCTCAACACAACATGGGCCTGAATTCGATCAAGATCAGATACGTGAAATAGTACGGCCGCATGTTGAAAAAGTTTTACCCGATGGTTGGATGTGTCCGGACAAGGAATTTTACGTTAATCCTACCGGGCGCTTTGTCATAGGTGGACCTGATGGGGATTGTGGCCTCACTGGTCGCAAAATAATCGTAGACACGTACGGCGGTGCGGCGCCACATGGCGGCGGCGCTTTCTCGGGCAAGGATCCAACAAAAGTGGATCGTTCGGCGGCCTATGCGGCTAGATATCTTGCAAAGAACGCTGTTGCAGCCGGACTTGCGGAGCGCTGCACTATTCAACTTGCGTATGCAATTGGGCTGTCGAGGCCTCTCTCCGTATACGTCGATACACATGGCACAGGTGAGGTGGAAGAAAGTCAACTGTCGGCGGTGCTGCAGGAGCGAGTTGATCTATCCCCTCGCGGCATTCGTGAACATTTAAATCTTAGTCGGCCAATTTTTGCGCGGACTGCGGCCTACGGACATTTTGGCCGAAACCCTGATGCGGATGGCGGGTTTTCGTGGGAACGATGCGATTTGGTTGAGGATCTGCGGAAGGCCTTTTAATAGGTGATCTTTTAGGTTTGCCACTCTGAGTCTATTGCTGCCATGCCCTATGGAAGAAGTCGTGGACGAACAATGCGTCCTACTCGTTTGGCCTTAGTTAAGTCTTTATTGCCGAAACTGGCGTTGTCGATAGGTTTGGGTGATGACGGGACACCGACGCTATTAAAGCCAACCGAATTGTTTGATGCGAAGCCCCAAGACGTCTGGTTGGAGATCGGATTCGGTGCTGGCGAACATCTGGTGGCTCTAGCACGGGCCAATCCAAACATTGGTTTTATAGGCTGCGACCCTTTTTTGGAGGGGGTGGGTAAATTATTGTCTCAGATAGAGGCCGAGGGTCTCGCAAATATTCGGATTTTTCCGGGTGACGTAAATCGGTTAATAACTGCGTTACCAGGGGCGTGCTTAGGCAAAGTATTTGCTTTATTCCCAGACCCATGGCCGAAGAAGCGGCACAATAAGAGACGGCTGGTAAACAAGGGCTTTTTAAACTCTCTGGCGCGTATCATGTGTGACGATGCCGAATTTCGTTTCTCGACTGATCACGACGAGTACGGGCGCTGGGTGCTGCGTTTCCTTTTGGAACACCAGGCGTTTGATTGGAGCACGCGCCGGCCAAACGATTGGCGAGCTCGCCCTGTCGATGGAATAGTCACTCGTTATGAACAGAAAGCACTAGCCGCGGGCCGGACATGTATCTACCTGCAATTTCGGCGGCGCCAACGAGTGTAACATCGTCTGTAAAGTTAGTCCCAACTTCCCTAAATGCTTGAAGGTGGCCACGAAACTGGTATAAAGCTCACCAGGATAGTGGAGCCTGTTGGTTGAGGCTCGATGGTAGTGTGGATGTGGGCTGTCGGCCCGCGTTTTTATTTTAGGCGGGCGCTGTAGCGGGCGTGGCAAGCCGATGGACCAGGTTAAGGCGGTAGAAGATATAATCGCCCCGACCCTGAGGGCTGGGGGCTACAGCCTGGTGCGCGTGCGGCTATCGGGATCACGGCGGCAAACCTTGCAAGTGATGGCAGAGCGGTCTGATGGCGCGGCAATGACGGTCGATGATTGTGCCAATATTAGTGGCGCCGTGTCGCCGATCCTGGAGGTCGAAGGTGCGATAGGTGGAGCCTACGATTTGGAGATCAGTTCGCCAGGCATAGATCGGCCTTTGGTTAAACCGGAGGATTTTAACCGCTACTCTGGCTCTGAGGCGCAAATAGAGACGAAAACACTTCTTCATGGCCGACGGAAATTTCGCGGTCGGTTGGTGGGAACTACCAACAGTGCAGTCAGCGTCGATCTTGTTGATACCGTGGGCGTTCTCCAGATTCCGTTTGTTGAAATTATTGATGCGAAACTGATGTTGACTGAAGATCTTTTACGGGTTGCGCGAAAGCGAGATGGACAATGAGTGAAGGCGCGCTGAATGGGGGTAACCGGGGGCTAACGAGGCCGGAGCTGTTGCAAGTGGCCGACGCTGTTGCTCGTGATAAGACCATCGACCGGGAAATTGTAGTCCAAGCTATGGAACAAGCAATTCAAACAGCAAGCAGACGCAAATATGGTCAAGAATTGGAAATTCGCGCAGAAATCGACCGAACCACTGGTGAAATTCGTTTAAACCGCATCCGCCATGTTGTTGAAGAAGTCGAAGACGGTGCCACCCAACTTGGGCTGGAAGCAGCTCGCGCCATGGATCCAAACCTTGAGGTGGGCGGCGAACTAACGGAACCACTGCCGCCCATAGATCTTGGCCGTGTCGCGGCTCAGGCAGCAAAACAAGTCATTGTCCAGCGGGTACGTGAGGCGGAACGTGCGCGCCAGTATGAGGAGTATAAGGATCGAAATGGCGAGATAGTCAATGGGCTCGTGAAGCGCACCGAGTATGGGAACGTAATTGTAGACCTTGGACGAGGTGAGGCGGTGTTGAGGCGTGATGAATCGTTGCCGCGTGAAAATTTTCGTAATGGTGATCGGGTCCGAGCACTTATTTACGAAGTACGGGAGGAGACCCGGGGAGCACAGATCTTCCTCTCGCGAACTCGGCCTGAGTTAATGGCCCAGCTATTTAGTCAGGAGGTGCCGGAAATATACGATGGCATTATCGAAGTCAAAGCCGTGGCGCGAGATCCAGGAAGTCGAGCTAAGATTGCGGTTTTGTCCAACGACTCGAGCATAGACCCAGTCGGGGCATGCGTAGGAATGCGCGGCAGCAGGGTTCAAGCGGTCGTCAATGAGCTGCAGGGAGAAAAAATCGACATTATTCAATGGAACCCAGATCCCGCCACCTTCATAGTCAATGCTTTAGCGCCCGCCGAAGTTACTAAGGTCGTCCTTGACGAGGACCAGCGGCGTATCGAGGTTGTTGTTCCGGATGACCAACTCAGCTTAGCTATTGGCCGGCGGGGCCAAAATGTGAGACTGGCTTCCAACCTTACGGGTTGGGAAATTGACATCATGACAGAGGGGCAGGAATCGGAGCGGAGGGTGGGAGAATTTCGAACAGCCTCCCAAACGTTTATCGATCATCTTAACGTGGATGATGTAATTGCGCATTTGTTGGTAACAGAGGGGTTTACGGATGTCGAAGCAGTAGCATTCGTGCCCGTCGAGGAACTAGGGGGGATAGAAGGCTTTGACGAGACTCTCGCGGGTGAGCTGCGGCAGAGAGCGCGGACCTACTTGGTTGAGCGAGACGAAAAATTGACCGCGGAGAGACGCGAATTAGGTGTACACGACGATGTCGCGGGGATAGAGGGACTATCCCCCGCAAACATGGTTATGCTAGGGCAAACGGGGATCAAGTCGTTAGATGATCTGGCTGATCTCGCGAGCGATGAGCTTCGTGAAATTGTCGGTGAAAGCGAGTTATCGATCGACGATGCAAACGCGATAATTATGTCGGCGCGGGCGCATTGGTTTGATAATAATCCTGAGGAGAGAGATGTTGGACAAATAGATGCTAACAATACCACCCACACGGCTTCTGTGGATGAAGTGTGTGAAAATCTACCAGAAAGTGATAAATCCGTTGTGGTTTCGGCGATCGGTGGGGAGGATGTTAACTCCGACCCGTCGGAGTCGGAGGTTGGTGGTGCCGATGGCGCCAATGACACGGTTAAGTGATGTGGAGGCAGTAGAATTTTGTTTGCGACCCATACAGCACGAGCTATAGGTGGTGCTCATGTGGATACCAACGAAACTCTTTCCAAGATAGAGCGACGTTGTTTGGTCACTGGAGAGGTCCGTGACATAGAGAGCCTGGTGCGTTTCGTCATAGGGCCGGACGGGGTGCTTGTGCCCGATGTTGAAGGTAAGCTACCGGGACGAGGATTTTGGGTGGCTGCCGAGCGCGTCGTGTTGGATCGGGCCGTAAACAAAGGGCACCTGGAGCGCGCACTTAGGCGTGCAAACGCGCTAGACGTTGTGGTTCCTGGAAACCTCTCCGAGCTTGTGTCGTCGTTGTTAGCACGTCGTTGTCATTGGCTATTTGGCCTCGCCCGGCGCGCTGGCCACGTAGTGCTAGGGTTTGAGAAAGTGCAGCAACTCTTGATCTCTGGGAGAGCGCGATTACTAGTCTTGGCTTCTGAGGCGGGCGCTAATGGCGATAAATTGCGTCGGGTTGCTGTTAATAACGATCAACCCATCGGGGTAATAGATTTCTTTGATGTTTCGGCATTGGCGCCAGTTTTAGGGCGTGTTAATTGGGCGTACGCTGCTGTACGGACCTGCGGACTTGCGGAGCGATTGTTAGTTGAGACAGAACGTTTGGTCGGTTTTACAAGCACTAAAGTGGGGGTACAGCAAACTCCCATCAAGATAAATAAAGTGGCGCGATGACAGATAAAGAACCGCAAGACGGGAATAGTTCGGATGATAAGCCGCTAGGGCTCACACGACCTGGCCGACTCGAACTCAAAAAGACGGTGGAAAGCGGGGAGGTTCGCCAAAGCTTTTCCCACGGCCGCACCAAGACCGTTCAAGTCGAGAAAAAAAGAAAGCGAACATTTAAGCGTACGCAAACTGGGAACATGACAGAGGTTGCTGAACTCGGGATTGAGCAACTTGTTGAACCCGAGGGTAAGACCACTGCACCTGAGGCAGGTCTGGTTGTTGCCAGAGAACTGACAGAGAAAGAACGTGCAGCTCGTGCTCGGGCAGTTGAAGGTGCGCTGAAGGCCGAAAATGAGGCTCATAAGCTTGAGGGTGTTGAAGCAGATTTAAAGGAGGGGCTACGGGAGATAATTAGCGCAGACCCCGAGCCCGAAGATGCTGTAATAATAAATGAACCTCCTGTGAAAGACGAAAAGGAGCCTCAGCTTACGGAGCCCATTGCTGTTGCGGAAATTAAAGCCCCGTCGCCACCACCAGCTGGTTCAGCAAAGCCAACTCAGCGAAAACGTGATGAGGGTCCCAATGATGAGGGTGGTGATCGTGCCGGTCGTACGAAGCGTAAGCCCGATGGGCGCCGTCTCTCAATTGGTCGTCGTGGGTCACAGCAAAGGCGTCGGAGCGGAAAACTGACGGTCGTGCAAGCTCTTAGCGAGGAAGAACGTCAGCGCAGCCTAGCCTCGGTGCGTCGTGCTCGTGAGCGGGAGAAACGTGCTGCTCACGGTGATACAAAGCCAATAGAAATTAAAAAGATTGTTAGGGATGTGGTGGTTCCGGAGGTGATCACTGTTCAGGAGCTTGCAAACCGGATGGCGGTGCGTGGTGGGGACGTGGTGAAAGTGCTGATGAAAATGGGGGTTATGGCCACCGTTAACGAGGTGATTGAGAGCGATACCGCTGAACTGGTGGTAGAGGAATTTGGGCACAAAGCGAAGCGGGTAAGCGAAGCGGATGTCGAGATTGGCTTAAAGGGAGAGCAAGACGTTGCGGAAGAGTTGGCAATTCGGTCGCCGGTCGTCACCGTGATGGGACACGTTGATCACGGCAAGACATCGCTTCTGGATGCTTTGCGCAATTCAGATATTGTAAGCAGTGAAGCAGGTGGTATTACCCAGCACATTGGCGCTTATCAAATAGAAACCGACGCAGGCGATAAAATCACGTTCATAGACACGCCTGGACATGAAGCTTTTACCAAAATGCGTGCGAGGGGCGCCAACACTACTGATATAATAGTGCTGGTTGTAGCTGCCGACGACGGTGTCATGCCTCAAACAGCTGAGGCTATCCAACATGCTCAGGCGGCCGAGGTACCGTTGATTGTGGCAATCAATAAGGTGGATCTACCGGACGCCAATCCTGAACGCGTTCGTAACGAGTTACTTCAACATAATGTCATATTGGAAAATGTAGGAGGAGACGTCCTTGCGGTTGAAGTATCTGCCAAGGATGGCACAAATCTCGACAAGCTGGTCGACACCATAAACCTTCAAGCAGAGTTGCTCGAACTTAGGGCCAACCCAGACCGTCTCGGTGAGGGAGTTGTTGTCGAGACGCGTCTAGATAAAGGTAGGGGGGGGGTCGCTACAGTGTTGGTCCAGAGAGGGACAATCCATATAGGCGATATTTTAGTTGCCGGTGGGGCGTGGGGTCGTGTACGGGCTCTCGCAAACGACAGAGGCTTTCCTATAAAGGAAGCAGGTCCCTCACAGCCAGTTGAAGTGCTGGGTTTGAACGATACCCCCAATGCTGGTGATGAAGTAGTCGTGGTCAAGGATGAAAGCCGTGCGCGCGAAGTAACAGAGTATCGGGGCAATGTGATGAGAGACCAACAGGCGGTAGCTGCGCGCCGTGGAACTGTCGAGCAAATGTTTTCCCAGATTGCTGAGGGTGAAGCCGATGAGGTGCCTTTAGTGATTAAAGCGGATGTTCATGGGTCCTTGGAGGCAATTCTAGGCAGCCTCTCCCAACTTGGAACAGATGAGGTAAAAGCCCGTGTTTTGTTGTCTGGGGTAGGCGGTATAAACGAATCCGACATCTCGCTGGCTGCGGCTTCTAAGGCGCTTACGGTTGGGTTTAATGTTCGCGCTGATGCGCCGGCACGTGCGCTAGCTCGTCGCGATGGCGTTGATATCCGCTATTACACGGTCATTTATGAACTGTTAAACGATATGGGGGGGCTGATGTCCGGCCTGCTAGCGCCTACCGTAGTTGAGAAGACGCTTGGTTACGTGCGTGTCAAGCAGGTCTTCTCGATTTCAAAGACAGGGAAAATTGCTGGCTGTGAGGTGACTGAGGGGATTGTTAGAAGTGGTGCTAAAGTGCGGTTGCTACGTGACAACGTGGTGATACATGAAGGACAAATGTCCACTTTGAAACGTCACAAAGACGATGTGCAAGAGGTCAAAGAGGGTCTCGAGTGTGGCATAGGAATCGATAAGTATCAGGATCTCAAAGAAGGTGACGTGCTAGAGCTTTTTGAAGCTAATGAAATTGCGCGGTCCATCACGGACACTTGAGCCTCACGAGACCCCGCTATGATCCAACAGTCATACTCTGGTGCCCAACCTAATGCTCATCAGCAACGCCAACTCCGGGTGGGTGAGTTGCTGCGTCATGCGCTCAGCGATATTTTGCTCCGAGGGAATCTTAGAGACCCTGACTTGGCTGGACATTCCATTACTGTTTCAGAGGTACGAGTAAGCAGAGATCTTCGCACCGCTACGGCATACGTGTCTCTGCTTGGTGGCGGAGATATGCAACGAGTCATGGCAGGCCTGGATCGAGCTGCGCCCTATCTTAGCCGTCGTGTCTCGCGCGTGGTGAGTGTGCGGAATATCCCCCGATTTTCTTTCATCGAGGATCCAGTATTTGAAAAGGCAAGCCGAATTGAAAATTTGTTGCAGCGGCCTCGGGTTAAAAAAGACACCACAGGAATTATAGTATCGGACAGTGCGGATGCGCGGAAGCGTTCAACACAAACATAATCTGCGGCGGCCTAAAATACATTTGCACGGCTGGCTGGCGATTGATAAGCCAAGTGGTTTGACCTCCACTCAGGTTGTTGGAAGAGTTCGTTTTCTGACTTGTGCTTACAAAGCGGGACATGGGGGCACACTTGATCCGTTGGCGACTGGTATTTTGCCTGTCGCACTTGGTGAGGCGACGAAGACAGTGTCATTCGTGATGGAAGGCCTTAAAAATTACCAGTTTACTATCCGATGGGGTGAGCGCCGGGATACTGATGATGCGGACGGAAAAATTATAGCCCTTAGCGACGTGCGGCCCACAGGTGCGGAGATTCAGGCGGCATTGCCGAGTTTTACCGGAAACATTATGCAAAGGCCGCCCACTTATTCTGCCGTAAAAGTGGGAGGACGACGTGCTTACAACTTGGCGCGTGCTCACGAGAAAGTATCGCTAGCACCGCGGCCAATCCTGATAAAGCGGTTGCGGCTCGTGGACTTGGTGGATGAGAATCATTCGCTGTTCGAGCTGGAATGTGGTAAGGGCGGTTATGTACGTGCGCTGGCTCGCGATCTTGCTATGAGTCTTGGCACCGAGGGCCACGTAAGTTCACTGCGGCGCACAAGAGTTGGACCATTTACACTAGAGAAAGCGATTTCACTTGCCCAATTGGAAGGGCTCGACGATAGTGCAGCGCTTACCAAGTGGCTACTGCCGTTGGTGGAGGGTTTAGCGGGAGTGCCGCATTTGCGGATTAGTGCTGAACAAGCGGCGCAATTGCGAAATGGTCAAGCCATCTCGTTGTTGCGCGCGCCGGTCCACGATGACGGGGTTCGCGTCGAGGCGCCAGCGGTGTTGTGTGCCGTGTTTGCAACGCGCCCGGTGGCGCTAGTGGATTTCAGGGCGGGCCAAATCCGCCCCACACGGGTATTTAATTACGCCGCCTAAACCATTTGGGACGGAAAAGGAGTTGAGGCCAAGATATGTCGATTACCGGTGAGCGGAAAATTGAGTTAATTGAGGAGTTTGCGCAGAAGTCGAATGACACAGGATCTCCGGAAGTACAGGTGGCCGTGTTGACTGAGCGGATCAGCAACCTCACCGAACATTTTAAGGCACATAAAAAGGATGTTCACTCCCGCCGCGGGTTGTTAATGATGGTCAGCAAACGCCGTCGTTTGCTCGATTATTTAAAAAGCAAGGATGAAGACCGATACCAAAAACTGATAGAGCGACTCAATCTCCGCAGATAAAACGAGCCAGTGAGATGTGTATCCGTGTGGAATAGAAACCGACACGGTTTTGCCGGTTGCAGGGTGACGTTTTTTGCGCACCGGAGCCGTTTTAGGAAAATTTTTCCACACACGTTTCTTGTCTGTATTGGGTGCACGTTTGGTGCGCTGAAACCCATATGCACTACGGAACAATCTGTGCTGGGGGAATGTAAAAGTTAAATCCGATAGAATGATGCGGCGACACACGTGTATGTCGCCGGCCCGATGTTGGTATAGGACCACACCGGGTTTGATTTGGAAGGAAAAAAGATGTTTGACGTAAATCGTAAGGAAATTGATTGGGGTGACCGACGCCTGGTTTTGGAGACCGGACGCATAGCCCGGCAAGCTGATGGCGCCGTTGTAGCGAGCTACGGTGAGACCGTCGTTTTGTGCACGGCTGTGGCGCAGAAAGTACCGAGAGTTGGTATCGATTTTTTCCCTTTGACGGTTAATTACCAGGAAAAGACATTTGCCGCTGGGAAAATTCCGGGCGGGTTTTTTAAACGAGAAGGACGGCCTAACGAAAAAGAAACGTTAACATCCCGTTTAATTGATCGTCCAATTAGACCCATGTTTGCTGACGGATTTCGTAATGAGACTCAAGTTATTTGTACAGTGCTGTCCCACGATTTGGAAAATGATCCTGATATCGTTGCGATGATAGGTGCTTCAGCGGCACTTACTCTCTCAGGGATACCTTTTCTGGGCCCAATAGCCGGCGCCCGTGTCGGCTATATCGACGGTCAGTACCTAATAAATCCGACGCCGGACCAGTTGGAGGTTAGCGAACTCGATCTGATCGTTGCTGGAACCGACGGTGCAGTACTAATGGTTGAATCGGAGGCCGCAGAGTTGTCCGAAGAAATCATGTTGGGGGCCGTGACCCATGGGCACAGGGAAATGCAACCCGTGATTAACGCGATAATAGAACTCGCGGAAGCTTGTGCTAAAGAGCCTTGGGAGGTGGCGGACGCCGCTGCACCCGATGAGAATGTGGTACGAATTGCCGAGTCGTTTGACGGCGACTTGCGGGCGGCATACGCGGAAAGTAACAAACAGGCTCGAGTGAAGAAGCTCGATACGATCCGTACTCGGGTGTCAGAAACAGCGGAGGAAGAAGGTCTGGATCCGGTAGCGGTGGGCACAGGGGTTAAGAAACTTGAAAAAACTATTGTTCGTGGTGAGGCACTTGCCACTGGCCACCGCATAGATGGACGCGATACAAAAACAGTACGCCCCATTAATGCAGAGGTTGGAGTTCTACCAATGGCCCACGGCTCAGCGTTGTTTACTCGCGGAGAGACTCAAGCTCTTGTGGTGACCACACTTGGAACAGGTCAAGACGAACAGATAATGGATGCGTTAGAAGGGGAATATCGGCAGCATTTTATGTTGCACTATAATTTTCCGCCATATTCAGTTGGTGAAGCTTCTTTCATGCGCCCACCAGGACGACGTGAAATCGGCCATGGTAAGCTTGCGTGGCGGGCTATGCGCCCGCTGATGCCGGAGAAAGACGATTTTCCTTATACAATTCGTGTGGTCTCGGAGATAACAGAGTCCAATGGCTCTTCATCTATGGCCACAGTGTGTGGAACATCTCTTTCCCTAATGGATGCGGGTGTGCCTATTAGACGGCCAGTCGCCGGTATCGCCATGGGATTGATCAAGGAGGGTGACGAATTTGTGGTGCTAAGTGACATACTAGGTGACGAAGACCATCTTGGGGATATGGACTTCAAGGTTGCAGGTACGGAGAGTGGGGTGACGTCACTTCAGATGGATATAAAAATCACAGGCATCACTGAAGAAATTATGGCCATAGCGCTTGCGCAAGCACGGGACGGTCGGCTCCACATTTTAAAAGAAATGGCTAAATCGATCGATAGTTCCCGTGATACCGTGAATGAGCATGCTCCGCGAATAACAACCCTGACAATTCCCAAAGACAAAATCCGTGATGTTATTGGTACTGGCGGGAAAGTAATCCGAGAAATTACAGAGGAGACTGGAGCAAAGATCGACATAGAAGATGATGGTACGATAAAAGTAGCAGCCACAACTTCCTCAGCCGGCGAAGCGGCTATAAAATGGATTAAAGACATTGTGGCTGAGCCGGAAGTCGGGTTGGTCTATGATGGTACGGTTGTTAAGACGGTTGATTTTGGAGCCTTCGTTAATTTCATAGGAAATCGCGATGGCTTAGTTCACATCAGTGAACTGGCGCCGCGGCGCGTACCTTCAGTCACCGATGTTGTCCAGGAGGGAGATAAGGTGAAAGTGAAAGTGCTAGCTGTTGATGACAGGGGCAAGGTCCGGCTTAGCATGAAGTCCGTAAATCAGGAAACAGGGGCTCCTGCGGATGATAAAATTCCTGATGGAGCAGCTTCCGGGTAGGATTTGTATTTCAGTGAGTAATGGTTGGTTTACGAAGTCCTAACTTAGACTGGGGTCGGGCGGGCCAAGCCAACGCCGTTCGTGTGGTGTGTGGTTTTAATAGGGATGAACTCGGCTTGGCACTGATAGCTGGCTAAGTGCGGTGCCGAATGTGGAATTCCTGCGGTATATTTCGTCGCCCGGGTGCCAGGCTCTGTGACCAAAAGAAAGGTTTTCTGGCTGAGTTCTTCGTGTCTGAAGGGCAGAGATTAGGTCTTCTAGGCTGGTCTTTTTCTGCAAATGCCTCCATATACTTGTTTGTGGTGGCGTAGAACCTCATGGTTCTTACGTGCGTTTGAGGCGAAAACCGCAAATGGAGTCTT
>PTKD01000035.1 GCA_002938115.1 Alphaproteobacteria bacterium MarineAlpha9_Bin7
GCGGAGCGGTCTCGATAGGACATCCGTATGGTATGAGTGGTGCCCGAATGGTCGGACATGCGCTGATTGAAGGGAAACGACGTGGAGCTAGATACGTGGTAGCTACCATGTGCATCGGTGGTGGCATGGGTGCCGCCGGATTATTCGAGGTTAATTAGTGCAAGGAAATATCTAGGCGTAAACAAAAGGACCCGCCAATTTGTCGGGTCCTGTTTTGCCTGTGGGGAACCATGAGCTTTGCTAAGCAGGTGCGACTCCAATCCGCACGCACAGATCAAACTAAGATTTAGGTAACTCATCCGAGTGTTAAATTCTCGCAACGCTAATTCATGAAATGCATGCTCTAAATCAGTTCTCTTTCAACCAACAGCCGATGTCGAGGTAACACATGAGAATTGTGGACAGTATCGAGGAGTTGAAAAATCTAGTTGGCGAAGAAATCGGCGTCAGTGATTGGATTGAAATGACTCAAGAACGGATCAATAAGTTTGCTGAGGCGACAGGTGATCATCAATGGATTCATGTTGATACGGAGCGCGCTAAAACCGAGCTTCCCGGTGGAACCACAATTGCTCATGGCTTTTTAACCCTATCGCTCTTACCCAAAATCGTGCAAAGCATTTACAAGGTCAAAGGAGTTCGTCACAGCTTAAATTATGGTTCAGATCGGGTTCGTTTCACCGCACCAGTGCCGGCAGGGAGTCGTGTGCGCGGACGATATAAATTGAAATCCGCCGAGGAAGTTAAAAATAATGGGCTCAAAATTATCGGCGAGACCAAGATAGAAATAGAAGGGGAAGATCGTCCAGCTTGCATCGCCGAATCAATTGGGATCATCTACTCCTAACTAGATGCGCCGCAAACGCCTGGGTTAAATATAAATAGTCTCTACGTCTGGTCCCTTGTCGTACAACGATGCGTCTACATCGCAGTAATGCCGCCATCTACCACAAATTCCGCACCCGTCATAAACTTCGACTCGTTGGACGCCAGATAAACAATCCCCCAGGCAATATCATCGGGCTCCCCGATATGCCCAAGTGGAACCTGACGAGCCAGTTTCTGCTCAACACGCGCTGGGTCATCGGCACTATCAATCATTGACCTAACCATCGGGGTATCAATGAATGTCGGGTGGACCGAATTGCAACGAATATTGTAACGTTGGCGTGAACAGTGAAGCGCTACAGATTTTGTTAGAAGCCGAACCGCACCCTTACTCGCATTGTAAGCTGCAAGATTATGTCCCCCAATCAGACCTGAAACAGACGAAATGTTGACAATAGAACCGCCTGCTCCTGGCTCTGTTGAAGTTCGCTTGATGGCTCCGATACCGTGCTTACAACCCAGAAATACGCCGTCGCCATTGACCGACATGACGTGCTGCCATTCTTCAAGCGAACAGTCCTCGACTGAGTTCATATTGCCAACCCCTGCTGAATTCACCAGAACATCAAGACGTCCAAATTTGTCCAGCGACGCTTGAACCACTCGTACCCAATCCGTCTCCTTGGTGACATCGTGCGCAACAAACAATCCGGAATCGCCAAGTTCCTCTGCCACAGCGGCGCCACCTACTTCATTTAGGTCAGTGACCACCACACGCGCGCCTTCCTCCGCCAACCTGCGTGCCGCCTGCCGCCCCAGGCCAGAAGCGCCACCGGTAATCAATGCGACCTTACCCTTTACACGATCCATCTGACGGGCCTAACTGCGTCCAGCCGACAGCTCATCCGCGACATCTTCATAACCCTGAAGCTCGGGTCGCAATTGCTTGCGCAGCTCCAGCTTCGCAACGGCCGCACGGTGTACTTCATCAGGCCCATCCGCCAAGCGCAATGTCCTAGAATGCGCCCATGACATGGCTAAACCGAAGTCCGTAGTAACCCCACCTGCACCATGAGCCTGAAGCGCTCGGTCAACCACGCGCAAGGTCATATTGGGGACGGCCACTTTAATCATCGCAATTTCCGCACGCGCCGCTTTATTTCCTACGGTGTCCATCAAATATGCAGTCTTCAAGACCAGGAGTCTGGCCTGCTCAATCTCCATCCTTGAGTTCGCGATATCGGCTATAATTGTCCCTTGCTCCGCCAGGGTTTTCCCGAATGCCGTGCGCTCTTTAACCCGTTTTAGCATTTTTTCTAGGCTTCGCTCTGCAACACCAATTTGCCGCATGCAATGATGAATTCGGCCTGGCCCCAACCGGCCCTGCGCTATTTCAAATCCACGACCCTCACCGAGCAAAATATTGCTTGCAGGCACACGAACGTCTTTAAACTCTACTTCTCCGTGTCCATGTGGCGCATCATCGTAACCAAACACCGGCAACGTCCGTAAAACCTTTATCCCTGCCGTTTCAACTGGAACCACAATCATCGACTGCTGCTTGTGCCGGTCAGAATTGTCGGGATCCGTCTTCCCCATAAATATCAATACTTTACAACGAGGGTCGCCTATTCCAGAAGTCCACCATTTACGACCATTTATGACATACTCATCACCTTCACGCTTAATCGATGATTCGATATTGGTCGCATCGGAAGACGCTACCCGGGGCTCAGTCATCGCAAATGCCGACCGAATTTCTCCTTTAAGAAGAGGTTCAAGCCATTCTTTTTTATGCTCGTCGTTCCCATAGCGTTCGAGTACTTCCATGTTGCCGGTGTCAGGCGCCGAACAATTGAACGCCTCCGCGCCGATCGGCGAGCGGCCCATAATTTCGCAAAGTGGCGCATATTCCAGGTTGGTTAAGCCAAAACCACGGTCGCTCTCTGGCAGAAATAAATTCCAAAGGCCCTCCGCCTTCGCCTTCAATTTGAGCTCCTCCATTATGGGCGGTATCTTCCAACGCGTATTCCCTTCATCCAATTGCTGATTGAAAAGTTTCTCATTTGGATAGACGTGCGCCTCCATCAATGCCGAAACGCGCACCTGAAGATCTTTTACCTTTGTTGAATATTCGAAATGCATAATCCTACCCTATGATGCTTGACTGATCCGCCTCCACTCTGGACAACAAGATCCGGTGAGCCGACAATAACTTGTCGTCGTCCTATGAACAATATTCCTCGCGGATAATTCAGATCTCGGAGTTCCGTATGCCTAATTTAGCAGTAGCTTCAAACGACCTCCATCCACGCGCAAATATTGTCGTAGATGGCGTCCGCATTTCCTACGTCGATACCGGAGATCCCAGAGGGCGACCTATAGTATTTTTACACGGTAACCCAACTTCCTCTTACTTATGGCGCAACATAATCCCGCATGTATTCGATTCAGGAAGATGTCTAGCACCAGACTTGGTTGGTATGGGGAACTCAGATAAATCTCCCAACGGACAATATCGTTTTGTAGATCACGCACAATACCTGGACGGTTGGTTTGAATCACTTCACATAACGAACGCAATATTGGTGATTCACGATTGGGGGTCGGCGCTCGGCTTTCATTGGGCACACCGGAATCCCGATAAGATATCTGGCATCGTGTACATGGAGGCACTGGTGCGGCCTGTAGAATGGAATGAATGGCCGGAACAAGCTCGCGGTATCTTTCAAGCTATGCGCTCCGATGCGGGCGAAGAAATCGTGTTGACCAAAAACGTATTCGTAGAAAAGATACTACCGGCCTCCGTACTGCGAGATCTCAGCGAAGAGGAAATGATGGTTTACCGCAAACCCTTTCTTGAACCTGGAGAATCACGTCGCCCAACACTTACCTGGCCTCGTCAAATACCAGTAGGAGGAGAACCAACAGACGTTGTCTCGATTGTCGATGCGTATAGTCGGTGGATGTGCCACAACAATATCCCTAAACTATTTATTAATGGTGATCCGGGCAGCATACTGGTCGGGGAACAGCGGAAATTTTGTCGTTCATGGCCAAACCAAAGGGAAGTCACTGTCAAAGGATTACATTTTGTCCAGGAAGATTCGCCGGACGAAATTGGGTTGGCAATAAAAGATTTTGTTAGTGGAAAATGGTAGAGCTCTTTTGATTCACCCAGAATTCGCTTGATACAGACGGTAAAAGAAATACGCTGCGGCAGTGTGCTATAGAAACTATTTTCTTACCGAAATCAACAGAAGGGGATGATTGTATGACACGTGGTGTCCACGACGTTGGTGGTCTGCCCGACGATCAGGTAGATCTATCCGAGCACAATTATGCTCCGTGGGAAAAACGCATAGACGCACTTTTGGTGCTTCTTGCGGGTAAAAAGCAAATAATGCGTGTGGATGAACTTCGAAGGGGCATCGAATCCCTAGATATCGATGCATATAATGAACTAAGCTATTACGAACGCTGGATTGCGTCGATTTCAAAAATTCTCGTGGAAAAAAAGCTTATTACGTCGACAGAACTAGAAGACCGCATGGCTAAAATTGCGACTCGCAAAACGCTTCTATGACGACAGCATTCAAACTCGGAGACTTCGTTGTGGTCTCAAATCGAGATGTCCGAGGACATATGCGCACACCATCATATATCCGCCAAAAAACCGGAGTGATTGAGCGACTGTGTGGGTCATTCCGTAATCCCGAAACCCTTGCCTACGGGGGTAACGGCCTCCCGAAACAACCGCTTTATAGAGTTCGGTTTTTGCAGAGTCATGTATGGCCCGATTACAAGGGAACTTTAACAGACACAGTGGACATCGAAATTTACGAGCACTGGCTTACACCAGCTTCCTAGGACAGATGAATGCCGCATGACCACCCCCACGGCCCCACCATCGACGCCAAACGCCTTGCCCATTACCAGTGCATGGCAGTAGCAGTGCAGGAACTATTGACAGAAAAAGGCATCCTGACCGACAAACAGATCGAGGCCACAATCAAGGAAATGGAGGCACGGGGGCCCGCACTGGGGGCGCGAATGGTGGCTCGAGCTTGGATTGATTCCAACTACAAAAGACGGCTGCTTTTGGACGGGTCCGCCGCAGCAGAGGAACTTGGTATTCCGGTTGACGGTACTCGCCTAATCGTGGTGGAAAATAATGAAACGATGCACAACCTCATCGTATGCACACTTTGTTCTTGTTACCCACGCAATATCCTGGGCCTACCGCCCGACTGGTATAAGAAAACGGCCTATCGCTCCCGTGCAGTAAAGGAACCCCGTGCGATACTAGCAGAATTCGGTACGTTTTTACCTGATTCTGTGACGGTCCGGGTCCACGATTCAACGGCCGACATGCGTTATCTGGTGCTCCCGACTCGTCCTTCCGGAACGGAAGGATGGACGGAACAGAGGCTTATAGAACTCGTAAGTCGCGATTCTATGATCGGGGTGAGAACAGCAAAACAGGCTGAATCTTAATTTCTTTCAAGCTGTACATCTAAAACGGGCCATGTGAAATAACTACCGCGTAGAAGGAACAGCTCACTGCGTTAAGTATTTTTCGCTGCTCGTTTTCGGAACATACCAAGACCACGCATTGTCATCACGGTAACTCCGTCTTGGTTAAATACTTCATAGACAGTCCGGACCAAGCCCCGGTCCGGTTTGGAACGAGAAGGGATCAATTCTTTTACCAAGCCACGAGCACTCAGCGTATCGCCGGGCCTGACGGGATTGGGCCAACGCAGTTCGTCCTGACCTGGAGAACCCATGCTGGCCGCACGCGACAACAGTCCATCGTAAAGAAGACGCATAAATAGGGAACCCGTATGCCAACCACTCGCGATCAAACCGCCATAAATACTTTCCCCTGCAGCAATCTCATCAATATGAAAAGGTTGCGGATCAAACCTACGGGCAAACGAAATGATTTCCTCCTTGCTAACCGTACAAGAGCCAAGTTCAATCACCTGACCAACCTTAAAATCCTCAAAATATATTTTCTTCATTACCGTCGTCTTTATTTCCTAGAGTTGGTTACACGCCTAGCCAAGTACGTGTAACATCTCCATTCGCTATCAAATCGGAAGCGCTACCCGACCACTGCACCCGACCCTTTCCCAGGACATAAATCTCGTTCGACAGGTTAGTGGCAAACTCAAAATTCTGTTCGACCAATAATAATGACAAGCCATCATCTAACAAGTCACGCAACAGATTGTTCAGCTCTTCAACAATATTTGGAGCAAGTCCCTCGGTAGGATCATCAAGCATCAGCAGTCGACCGTTAGTCATTAAAGCACGGGCAATAGCAAGCATTTGTTGCTCACCTCCAGACAACCATTTGCCCTTGTGCCCGCGGCGCTCAGCTAGTCTCGGAAATGTGTCAAAAACACGCTCTATACTCCAATCACCTTGTGTCGGACGGGCGCTCACGGTCAGATTCTCCTGAACCGTTAAGGAAGGAAACACGCCCCGCGCTTCCGGCACGTAAGCAACCCCCGCACGTGCTACTCGATATGCTGGCAGTTCATCAAGTCGCAGAGTGCCCAGCCGCACCAAACCACTGTGCCGCTGAATTAAGCCCATAATTGTTTTAAGTGCAGTCGTCTTCCCCGCCCCGTTCCGCCCGAGAATTGCCGACGCGCGGCCCTGCCATACAGACAACGAGATACCTTGTAAAATATGGCTATCGCCGTACCAAGCATGCAAATCTTTTACAAAGAGTAATGGTTCTTTCATTTTGCACGTTTCAGATAACGAGCCCGTACGACGTCGGAATGGCGAACAGCGTCCGGAGTACCCTCAAATAATACCGCTCCATCATCCAAGACAGTAACTTGTTGCGCAATTTGAAACACTACATCCATATCGTGTTCGATGATTACAACCGTGAGACTTACAGGTAGACTGGCAACCAGCGCGAGCATGAGCTTGGTCTCTTCCGGACTCATTCCCGCCGTGGGCTCGTCTAGCAGTAAAAGCTTTGGATCCGCAGTTATTGCCAATCCAACCTCTAACTGCCGCTGCATGCCGTAGGAAAGACCGGATGCCGGTTCAGAAAGCGCATCAGCCAGTCCGATTGTTTCTGCAATCTTGATGACATCTGTGGTCAGTTTGTCGGAACCCACGAAGCGATTCCACATATTGCGACCATACCCACGCGTCACCACAAGGGCCGTCAGAAGATTTTCGGATACAGTCATGTCCGCGAATAAATTGTTTTGTTGAAACGAACGTGCCATACCTGCGCGAGCACGAACATCCATGTCCGCACGCGTAATATCCTCGCCGGCAAATAGTATGCGTCCGGAATCTGCTTTGGTTGCCCCCGTCAAAAGATCAAACAGGGTAGTCTTTCCCGCACCATTAGGACCAATCACTGCTTGTCGCGCGCCTTTTGCGATGTGAAACGAAATATCACGGGCCACCTGCAGTGCACCGAACGATTTGTTGAGTTTTTCAACGGCCAACATTGCTTAACATCCGAAAAAGACGTCCAAACAAGCCGTAAAGACCATCACCAGCGAACAACACTACGATGACAAAGAATAAACCCATAAAAAACATCCAATAATCAGTGAGGCTGCTTAGTTGGTGGCTGAGCATCACAAATACAGAAGCACCCGCGGCCGGGCCAACCAAACTGCCAATGCCACCAATGATCACCACAATCAGCGCCTCACCGGAAGTAGTCCAGGTCAATAATTCAGGAGAAACAAAGTTATTATGCTGAGCAGTGAGTGACCCGGCTAAACCAGCAAATAAAGCGGAAAGTACGAATGCTACTAATTTATAGCGCCTGATCGGACATCCGAGCGCACGCATCCTCAGTTCGTTTTGATGGATACCTGTCAATACCTGCCCGAACGGGGAATCTACCACACGAGCCAATACAAGATATACCAGCACTGCGATAATCACCGTGAATAGGGAAAAATGAGCAGGGTCCAACAAATTAATCCCAATCGCATCAAGATTTGATCGCGGCACTCCGCCGAGACCATCGTCACCCCCAAAGGTACGACTGCGAAAAGCGAAAGCATGAACCAATTCCCCAATCGCAAGTGTGATCATAATGAAAAATACACCTATCAGACGCACGGCAAACAGGCCAACGGCCGCGGCCAATAGTGCCGACAACAACATAGCCGAAGGCACAACAGCCCACATCGGCCAACCCGCCACGCTGGCAAGTCCCGCCGTCGCATATGCGCCAACGCCATAAAAAGCTGCATGACCGAGTGATACCAGTCCAGTGTACCCAGCTATGAGATCAAGGCTCATCGCAAAAATCGCCAAGATGGCGATCTGTGCCAGTAACTCATGGCCAAAAAGGTCGGCCTGAGACCATGACACTATTGCAAGGAGCAACAATACCGCGGCAGCCACATTACGATTGCGTGAAGACTTTTGTTTTACCATCAGTGTCTTTAACTTGGCCGTACCGGAAGCAAGCCACCTGGACGCGCCAAAAGAATTACGGCCATCAACGCATAAACGATGACGCTTGCAATGGCAGGAAAGAATACCTGGCCGAACGTCTCGAACATTCCAATCAGGAATGCACCCAACGCCGCCCCCCTGAGGCTTCCAGGCCCTCCTATGACGACCACAATCAGCGTTAAAACCAAAATCGACATATCCATGCCGGGATACACAGACAACACGGGAGCGGCGACCACACCAGCCAGGCCTGCCAACCCGCAACCCAAGCAAAATACCAGAAAGAATGCGAGCTCGATATTAAGGCCTAGTGACATCGCAACCTCTCGGTTATCTACACCAGCTCGCACGACTGCACCAAGGCGGGTACGTTCAAGCCCATAATAAAGAGCAATAAAAACAAACCAACCGAGACCAATCATGAACAATCGATAGCTGGGATATACTTCGCCCAATAAATGGACCGAACCGGCGAAGAAATCTGGCGCGGGAATTGAATGGCTATAATCTCCCCAGATATAACGAACCACATCTAGCCCCACATAAATTAAACCAAACGTCACCAAAATTTGCTTCATTGGGCTCGCTGCCTGCATACGACGCAACAGTAAGGCATGAAAAACTGCTGCCAAGGCAGCGATAAAGATGGGAGCAACAATCAAAGCAAGCCAAAACGAGCCACTACCCCGGGCAACAGAAAGCCCAATATACGCGCCCAGCATATACAAGGTTCCATGAGCCAGATTGATGAAATTCATTAGCCCGTAAACGACAGACAACCCGACAGAAAGCAGAAACAGTAGGCTAGCTAACTGCAGACCATTCAGAAACTGAATTGCCAGAAAGGTCGGGTCCAGAAACACTTGGGAAACTTCAGTGACTACATTTTGCAACCGTTCGGAGGATCCTGAACATTTTCAATTTTATCAATAACTACATGCCGAATGTTGTAACCAACCTGTCGCATCTGAAATATGTAGATATCCTGAATAACGTTATTGGTAGCAGGATCTATTCGGAAAGGTCCGCGGGGACCAGTAAACCGAACCCCATGAATAGCATCCACTAAAGCACTCTTGTCATCAGTTTCACCGCCGGTAACTTTAAGGGCCTCGACTATTAGGCGCCCAGTATCAAAACCTTGTACCGTGAATTCGGAAGCAGTTCGTTGGTGTTTCTCACTGAAAGCGGCCTGAAATGACCTGTTTTCATCGGAATCGATGGACGGGACGTAGTTAAGCGCACCCGTAAAACCTACGGCAGCCGCCCCCTGTGCTGGCAAGAACAAAGGGGATGTTAACCACCCAGCACCAGTCAATGGTATCTCGCCCTTAAGTCCAAAGGCGTGGTACTGCTTTACAAATTGGATGGCGAGGCCCCCTGCAAAGAACACATACAACGCATCTGGGTGGATTGCTTTAACTTTAGCAAGATACGGCGCAAAATCCTTAGTTTCCCGAAGCGGCGGGTACTCTTCTCCGACAATTTCTCCGCCCGCTCCAATGAACCCACGACGAACCGCATCCATCATCTGGCGACCTGCAGCATAATCAGCAGCCATAAGGTACAGGGTGCGATAACCTTGGGCATAGAGCCAGGGACCCATTACTCCATTAATCTGATTGTTAGAAAAAGAAGTGCGAATCACCCAGGGACTACACTTCTCCCCTGTCAGCAAGTTATTTCCAGCGTTGGGAATGATCAGCGGAATTTTGGCGGTATGCACAAAATCCCGCATTGCGCCGGCAACGTTAGAAGCGACTGGGCCCACTAACAGATCTACTTTGTCTTGAAATACCAATTTCTTCGTTTTGGTAAGCCCCACGCTGGGTTTTACTTCAGAGTCCTCGGTAATGAGGATGATTTTTTTACCGGCAATTTCTGAGCCATATATCTCAAGTGCCAACTGCATACCATCGGTGATATCACCGCCTAGCGAGGCATACACACCTGAGAATGGCAGAACGACACCCACCTTAATCACTTCTTCAGCATGGGATGTTGCGACCAATCCCAGTCCAACTATCCATCCGTACCACCAATGTCTCATTCCTTATTACTCCTTTGGAAATGCACTCGACCCCAAGAGATAAATTGTACTACGCTGCAAACATCCGTGCGTTTTAAACTGTCGTCAGCCCTTTCCGAGAAACAGCACCAAGAGCAAACAATGTCACACCATACGGTTTCAGTATTCGAACACAGTAGAGGCCACAACCACCCACAAAATCTGACTCAAATCGTCTCATGATGGAAAGTCGATGGGCATACTGAACCATTATTCGGTACAGGTCGATTGGGGTGATTGTGACCCCGCCGGAATTGTGTTCTATCCCAATTTCTATCGCTGGATGGATCGCGGATTCTGGTTACTATTCGAGAGTCGAAGCTTGACGCTGGAGGCTCTTAAACGTCGTTTTGGCGTTTTCGGAGGACCATTGGTGGACACAAGCGCAACCTTCGTTTCTCCTGCACGCATGGGCGACGAACTAACGGTAACGAGTTGTATCGACGATTGGAGCCGGAAAAGCTTTCGTTTAAGGCATGAGTTCACTTGCAAAGACAAAGAAATTGCTTCTGGATTTGAGACACGTGTATGGGGAGTAAAAAAGGCTGATGGCGCCATCCGCGCAGGCATCATTCCTGACGAGGTCAAGGCCCTGTTTAGCTGACTGAAACAAAGTTCTCCCAACTACCGCCGCATGGGAAGTCAGACGTTCGCGATCGAAAACTCCAATGACTCCAGTCCGTCGATGGCACAGTCGACTTTATCACCACGGACCAACGCCGAAACTCCAGCCGGTGTGCCAGTGAAAACAAGATCCCCTGGTTCAAGCTTGTAATATGTCGACAACTCAGCAATCACTTCGTCAACACCCCATGTCATGTCTTTTATATCGGCTTCTTGGCGCACTTCTCCATTGACAGAAAGGCTTATCTTCCCTTCACGTGGATGACCAATATTCCAGGCCGGCTGGATCTCCCCTACAGGCGCCGCCTGGGCAAATGACTTTCCTATTTCCCAGGGCCGACCCTTCTCCTTCATGGACTGCTGGAGATCACGTCGAGTCAAATCCACCCCCACAGCATAACCAAAAATCGCATCCGACGCGTCAGACACTGAAATATCAGTGCCACTTGCACCAATGGCAACCACCAATTCCACCTCATGGTGGAGATCTTGTGTGCGAGACGGGTATTTAATTTGAGCACCACTAGACGCAATGCTGTCTGCCCCCTTCATAAAGAAAAAAGGTGGTTCCCGCTCTGGATCTGTCCCCATTTCACGAGCATGTTCCGCATAATTGCGTCCGACGCAGTAGATATGGCGCACCGGATAAGCGGCTCCTCCCGCTACCGCAACTGACGGCTGATCCCACATCGAGATCACGTAGTCGCTTCTGTACATAGTTTCACTCATTTGGTATCTCCGTCATTGCCTCGCTGTTCGCGCCACAGACACAACTTTTCTTGCGCACTACGGTCGGAGAAACTGAACAATACCAGATCCTCTTCGGCATCTAGCCGGAAAGGACACCAACTGGGCACAACAAAAATGTCTCTAGGCGTCAACTGAAATTCTTTGTCTCCCACATGCGCATGCCCCACTCCTTCGACCACCGTATAAATGGTACCATCCGTGGAACGATATGGGGCAGTACTGAACTCTTTGGGAAGAAGCTGAACGAATGCAGCGATAGTTGGCATCACCGGGCCACCAGTCTGAGGATTGATAAAGGTCAGCTTGAGACCGTGACAGGTGTCCCACTCTTCTTGCACGCGCATTTTTTCGAGAGCTTCCCTATAATCTTCATAAGGGTACGAAAATACTGGTGAAGACGTATTCGTCAGGGATGCATCTAGGGGACGCATATTGCGACCGTATCGCGCGTGGCTATCCCCGGGCGGTCGTGTAGAAGGCTGACTTTCCTCTTGAAATCCTTCGAGAAAACTAGCGTCAAATGTTTGGATGATTGGGATATCCAGCCCATCAAGCCATACTGTGGGCCCGTCCCCCTCACTTCCGTGATCATGCCAAGTCATAGGTGGAGTAAGGATCAAGTCACCTTGAGTCATGTACGCACGTTCACCATCCACTGCCGTATAGGCCCCTGTCCCTTCAATAATAAAACGTAACGCGGACTGACTGTGGCGATGACTCGGTGCAACTTCACCAGGCAAGATCAGTTGCAGGCCCGCGTTCAGCGAG
>PTKD01000036.1 GCA_002938115.1 Alphaproteobacteria bacterium MarineAlpha9_Bin7
ACGCCAACTAATTTTCTACGAATCTGCTAACATATCGGGCGGATCTGCATCGGTGGTGTTGCTGAGTCGGGTGGCACCTATGCCTATAAGTCTAAACTTCGTACTATCGTCTACTTCTTTAGCGAGTAGGGTTGTCCCTGCTTCATAGAGGAGACTCGCACGCTGGGTTGGATGGGCGAGGCTCATAGTTCTAGTGCGAAGTTTGAAGTCAGAAGTCTTTAGCTTAAGTACAACGGAGTTGCCCGCCATGTTGGTAGCCTCCATTCGTTTGCTCACGTGTCTGCACAGACCAAGCAGAACTTGTTTAAGTTCTACAGCAGTGGCGTAGTCATGCTCAAAAGTTGTCTCGGCGGATAAGCTTTTGCGTATGCGGCGGGTACTGACTGATCGACTGTCCTCACCGTTGGCAAATTGAGCTAATCGACGACCGATTGAGCCAAAACGAAGCACCAGTTCATCTTCGCTCCGATTTTGAAGTTGCTGAATTTTGTTTATACCGATTTCGGCAAGACGCCGAGAAAGAGCGGGCCCCACCCCCCGAATTTTTATTACCGACATAGGCGCTATGAAGTCACGCGCTTCTTTGTTTCCTATGAGAGCGAATCCCCGGGGTTTGTCTAGATCCGGCGTCACCTTTGCAAGAAATTTATTGGGTCCTAAGCCAATAGATGCGGAGATGTTGAGTTGGCTTTCAAATCGATTTGCAAGCCGGATCAGGGCAAGCGCAGGACTTTCTGAAGACTTTCCCAAAATGTTTGTTAAATCGAGGTATGCCTCATCGATAGATATGGGTTCAACTGATGGTGTTATTTCTAACATAAGGTCACGTACTTCCCGCGCAACACTTTGATATTTTACCATGTTCGGCCGGATAACGATGGCATCTGGGCATGCTTGAAGTGCCTGAAACATGGGCATCGCTGAGTGGATACCGTGCATACGAGCAATATAACAACAGGTGCTAACGACGCCGCGCTTGCCTCCACCAATAATTACCGGTTTATCTAGGAGAGAGGGGTCATCACGCTTTTCGACTGACGCGTAAAAGGCATCGCAGTCTACGTGAGCAATGGACAGATCCAACAACTCCAGATGCCACAATAGACGTGGACTACCGCAGGTTGGGCAATATTTGAAATAATGCTTGTTTTGATGGGCTCCACAATCCCTACATAGGCCAGGAGTTAGGCGCATGCGTTTTCGTCATCCCAAAGCCAGGCTGCACCGCGAACACCACTAGAGTCTCCATGATGGTTGCGTCGCAGTGCGGTATCGACTTGGTCGGAAAAAATGTAAGGATCCCATAGCTTCGGTACCCGTTCATACAGCGATTCAATGTTCGAAAGCCCCCCACCAAGCACAATCACTTCCGGGTCTAAGATGTTAATCACCTGCGCGAGCGCACGTGCTAGATGGTTCATATAACGAGCAAGCACAAATTCCGCTCGTTTGTCATCTGGCGCGGCATTCGCAATGGCTTCCGCGGTAGTTAGTATTCCTCCTGCGTCTTGATAAGTGGATACCAATGCGGGTCCAGAAAGAAAAGTTTCGACGCACCCATGCTTACCACAGAAACATTCGGGCCTGGATAATTCGTTGTTCTCCAGGCAAGGGAATGGATTGTGACCCCATTCACCCGCAATGGCATTCCGACCAACTAACAGGCTTTTCCCAATAACCAGACCTCCTCCCACGCCCGTGCCAAGAATTACACCAAATACCGTTTTCGCGTCGGCACCAGCCCCGTCTATGGCTTCGGACAACGCGAAGCAATTTGCATCATTGGCAATGCGAACCGGACGTTGTAGTGCTGCCTCAAGATCCAGCTCCAACGCATGACCATTCAACCATGTTGAATTAGCATTTTTCATTAGTCCAGTGGCGGTGGATAGCGCCCCGGGCGTAGCAACTCCGACGGTGCAGGGCGAGTGCACCTGAGACTCCATTTCTTCCACCAAAGTCACAACTACATCGATAGTGCCCGAATAGTCGTTTTGTGGTGTGGGTAGTCTTTTGCGTGATATTTCACACCCTGTGGGCCCGAACACAACAGCTTCAGTTTTCGTGCCTCCAAGATCAATTCCAATTTTCATGCTTGTATGACAGTCATTAAAAACCGGCTGCGGACAGTTCCTCTTCGATGGTGGCTCTTGCCTCAAGCCAAGAGTCGGTTCGATGGTGGCTATCTGGAGCCGGTCCGACCAACTTTGCAAGCCGGGCATCATGAATGAAATGAATCCTCCGAACGTAGTCCGCGACATTTGCCACGGATTTTAAGTTGTTGGGAGAATCATCAATGAAAAATACTGGAGCTCGTACGGCAACGGCAAGAGCCTGTACTGCGGGTCCCTTTGCCCCGGTGTTGACTATCAATGGGTAGTTCATGCCGTGATCACTTAAACATTTTTTACGTTCAGCACGATAAGCGGTCGGGACATTACTTAGTATGACAATTTGAGCGCGGGACGATAAGAGGTCCAATGCCTCAATGGCACCGGGGACAGCGTCAAGACTTTGCGTTTCTTTCGCAAAGAAGTCATCTAACAAAGAAAACACCTCTTCTTGCAATAATTGATAATTGTCGGGCTTGTGAAAAATATTTCCAGTCAATTTAAAGCTGGACCAATCAAAAAAATAATCCTGTCTGTTCAAAAAAGTCTCGAACCGTTCCATAAATATTAATAGCACTTCGTCGGCATCTGATATTACGAGAGGTTGATTACTATCGATGGAGATCGACTCGATTTGTTTGCGAGTACTCTCGGGCAAATTGTTAGTCATAAACGATTACCCATCTGTTATCGCGCCAGGCAGTTTTTGTCGTACTCGAGCTATTACATCGGGTGATAATTTCTTAGCTTCACAGAAATCCAGCAGAAGCGTCTCACTGGAAAGCAGAAAATCGAGTACGCCCGCTAGGAGTTCGGGGTCACTTGCTCTTCTGTGCAGAGTGACGGGGGCTATCCCTGTTTGTACAACCATCTGCTTCATCACGGTATCTCGTTCGGCGACGTAGGAAAGTGCCATGAGAGCAATGGTTTCTGCGCTATCAGAGGTAGCGACTGGTGCTTTAAAGACCATGTTCAGACCTTGTCAGATAAAGCATCCAGGTTAAAGATTGATTGCGCGTGTTTTCCCGTTTAACCATGCACCACCCGAACACGATGGTTATCGCTGTCGGCGATGTAGAGGTTGCCGTGTGCATCAATGCAGCACGCATGGGGTCGATCTAGCTCCGCAGCTAACGCCGGTCCATCGTCTCCCCTGGGTCCGCGGCGCCCGCCCGCGACGGTGGTAACAATACCAGTTCTCCCATCTATACGTCGAACCGCATGATTTTCTGTATCAACAACCAACAAGTTGTTATCGGCATCACAGCGGATGGCTTTGGGGCCATCCCAGGTCGAGGCCACCGCCGGACCGCCGTCTCCGTCATAGCCTTGTTCGCCAGTGCCAGCAACGGTTGACATTATGCCGTCGGTATCAACGCGTCTAACACCGTGTCCCTCGCGTTCACAAATATAGAGATTTGACCGATTGTCCAAGCACACTGCGCGTGCACCCATTATGCTGGCTTTGAGTGCGGGTCCCCCGTCGCCCGCTCGGGCTCTTCTACCATCACCTGCAACTGGCGTTACGGCACCGGTCGCGAGGTCGATGCGTGTTACTCGTTGATCTTGCACATCGGCCACGAGTAGTCCACCACGCCGATCAAGAAAGCAGTCGTTAGGCTCTTTGAATATTTTCCCGGTTTGGCCACCCGCAAGGGTCGTGATTATTCCGGTTGAGGCGGCAATTTTGCGGACGGCAGCATTGAGGCGATCTACTATATAAATGTCCCCGTTTTGGTCTATCTGCAGGGCGTAAGGTTCATTGAAACTCGCCCGGTCGGCCGGGCCACCATCACCTTCGTAACCCGGCTCGCCATTGCCGGCAATTGTCAGGAGAGTGCCAGTATTTGGATTCAGGCAACGGAGGCAGTGATTGGCGGCTTCGACAAGGAAAAGATTGCCCGATGGCCCGAACTCGCACATAAATGGTTCGCTCAGTTGGGCATCAGTGGCGGGGCCGCCATCTCCGGTGTATCCCCGCTCTCCGGTCCCAGCCACGGTGGTAATCAATCCAGTCACAAGTATTTCCCTTCTCTTCCTTCTAGGGTGGATGGGTTCTTCGTTAGAGTGTTAAGGCGCCAAGTTCAAAGGAAATTATCGAAAAATCAGACTTATGAGTAGCCGAACGAATACTTGCATCGCTGGAATCGGGGAAAGCCGCTATACAAAATGGGGTGGGATTGCTGATCAGAGCGAACTTTCCTTAGCATGTGATGCAATATTGGCAGCGGCGAGCGACGCCGGAATCCCACCAGCGGCAATTGATGGTTTTGCCTCATTCTCAGAAGACCGAAACGAACCAGCTTTGTTAATGAATGCGCTCGGGATCGACGAACTTCGTTTCACCGGTATGGTCTGGGGTGGCGGTGGTGGTGGTAGTTGCGGGGCGGTGGCTCTAGCGGAAGCCGCCATAAAGAGTGGACAGGCCAACCACGTCATTGTTTTTCGTTCGCTTTGTCAAGGTCAATCCTTTCGTTTCGGGCAGTTCCATCCTTGGACGGACCATGCCTGCTTTACTGCACCATTTGGCATGTTGGCTCCTCCCCAAATGTTTGCGCCACTGGTTCGTCGTCATATGCATCTTTATGGGACGCAGCCGGAGCACCTCGGGGAGGTGGCCCTGAGCTGTCGGGCATATGCTAACCGGAATCCCCGCGCCGTTATGTATGATCAGGCGCTAACGATGGAGGACTATTTAACGTCGCGGATAATTGCGGATCCGCTAAGGCTTTATGATTGTTGTCTGGAAAGCGACGGGGCTGCGGCTTTGTTGGTGACAAGTATGGAGCGTGCACGCGATCTTAAATGCAAACCAGTAGAAATTTTGGCGGCCCAGCAGGGCAGCCGGCACCTCTGGGGGACGGGCATACTTGGTGGGCACAACATGCCGAGCAACACTTATGCAAGCGGGAATGCCGCCGACTTGTCACGTGATTTGTATGGTCGCGCTGGTGTAGGCCCAGAAAATATCGACGTTGTTCAACTGTATGATGCATTTACCGGTATGGTTTTGTTCGCGCTTGAGGATTTTGGATTTTGTAAAGTAGGGGAGAGTGGTGACTACGTTGCCGGAGGCAATTTGGCACTTAGCGGCGCAACCCCTTGCAACACTTCTGGCGGTATTCTTTCAGAAGCTTACATTCACGGCCTAAACTTGGTTGTGGAGGGAGTGAGGCAGATGCGTGGAGATTCCTGTTCGCAAGTGTCTGATGCCAAACTGACACTAATCAGTGGTGGTGAAAGCGTTACACCAACAAGCGGTTTGATCCTAGGAATTTAACTGTGCCGTATTTACCGACATCCCTTCCTTTCCCATCTCCGTCACGGGATACAAGTGAATTCTGGCAGTACTGCGCCGAGCGTTGTTTAAAGTTTCAGGCCTGTGGCGAATGTAGAATCCCTCGCCATCCACCAGCTCCAATTTGCCCGCACTGTCAATCAAAACTCATAAGTTGGATAGATGCTCCATCATTTGGACGAATTTTTAGTTATACAGTTGTCTTTAGCGCTTCACACGATGCTGTCATAAACGATCTGCCATACAATGTCGTATTGGTAGAGTTCGATGGGATGGATGATTTGCGGCTTGTCAGTAATGTCGTTGACGCGAAACCAGACGAGTTGGCAATTGGACGCGAAGTTGTTGTGGTTTGGGAGATGGGCCCCAATAATCAATTGTTGCCCCGTTTTAAATTGCGAAAAACAAAATAGGTTTTCCTGAGTCCAATCTACCCAATCATCAGGCCGATGTTGAGGTTTAACGAGCGTACTTTGTATCGGCTTTTGGCGGCACAAAATAGCGTGGGAATTCACCAACTTTTGACATGTCAACTTCAACAAGCGTTGGGCCATTGACCTCCAAGGCAGATGTCACTGCGGGGTCGAGCTCATCTGGGGAGTTCACACGCCAATAGGGCATGTTCGCAAGTTTGGCACAACCTTCCAAATTGGGATTTCCAAAATCTGCGAAATAGTGCCGACCATCATGAAAAATATCCTGAATGTGTTTGATCACGCCGTAACCCCCGTCGTTCATTATTAAGAAGACGACATCTGCTCCTTCTTGGGCGGCAGTCCAGAACTCAGCAAAACCCATAAAAAAGCCACCATCGCCACACATACACAACACTTTCCTGCCGGGGGCGCCGACAGCAGCACCAATTCCGTGTGCGAGACCGATCCCAATGGCGGCTCCAAGTGCGAAGACACTGTCATTCGGGCCATAGAGAGGGAAAATACGATTTCCCCAGGTACTATTGTTAAGGGTAATATCTCGAACCCAAAGGGCATTTCGCGGCGCAGCGGCTCTTAGACGTTCCGCAAAGGATCCATAAGGACCTAGGTAGGATTTGTATTCTTCGATCACTTCCCGTTTTAGTGCTTCTACCTCCCCTGCAAAACCATTTTCTACAGCAATTGTTCCTTCCAACCGATCCGCAAGACCTGCGAGGCCTAACTTAGCGTCGGCACATAGAAAGAGATCTGTACTGTAGGTTCGGCCATTGGCTGACGGATCGACGTCTATTTGTATCCTTCGTGACGGTAGACGTAGATCGAACTCCCTGGTTTCGTGTCCGCGCACCCGCGACCCAGCGATGACCAATAAGTCCACGGTTTCGTAGAATTCTTCCACCTTTTGTGTATCTTTGAGGCATCCCAACACCAAAGGGTGATCTTCCGGGACCACGCCGCGTCCCGCGAGACTGGTGAGAACCCCAAATCCCATGTCCACAAAACGCTGCACTTCCTCGCCGGCATGTCGTGCTCCATTGCCGAGCCAAACCATTGGACGTTGCGCAGTGGCAGCCATTTCAGCGAGTTCGTTCAGTCCGGCGGTGTCGGGCTGTTGAGGTGCGCGAAGTGGTAATTTAAAATCAGCCAATCCAGACGGGCGGGTTACGCGAGTCCTTTGGACATCGATGGGAATTTCCACACTTACTGGCCCCGTGGGTGCGGTTAACGCTTCAACGGCAGCTTGTGCAAGCACGCCGACTATACTTTCTGGTGAACGAACTCTGTATGCAGCTTTGGATACAGACTTAAGCATCCCCAATTGATCGGGAACGTCGTGGACTGTGCCTCTTCCGCGATCAACATTCTTGCGTGAGGTTTGTCCGGTAATATGAAGTAGGGAACTGCCAGAGAAACGGGCTTCCACCAGGGCACCGCACGCGTTTGCCGCCCCCGGCCCGGTGCTGGTAAACAGAACTCCGAGACTATTAGTTACACGAGCGTAGGCGTCAGCCATACTGCCGGCACCAGCTTCACCCCTGGCCCGAACAAATCGAATCGCGTTGCGCCTGCCGATCGCATCGAGCATTGGTGTGTTGTGAACCGAAACCACGCCAAATGCTGCGTTCACGCCAATGGCTTGAAGGAATTCGGCGACAATGTCGCCAACAGTGAGGTCATCGCTCATAAGTTATGCTCTCTATTTCTCAACACTAGAGGGAGACACAGCACGAGTTGCGGACCTTTCCCGCACAATGCCATTCATTTGTGTGACCGCTGATAGCAAAACAGCGGCTCGAAAGCCGCTGCCACCAAGAGGCTATCAGTCTGCCTTTATTTAATCTTACCTTCTTTAAATAGGACGTGTTTCCGAACGACGGGGTCATATTTTTTAATTTCTAGTTTGCCCGTCACGGTGCGAGGATTTTTCTTTGTTACGTAGAAAAATCCAGTATCCGCCGTGCTGTTCAGGCGGATCTTGATGTTGTTGCTTTTGGCCATGCAGGATTCTCCTAGTCCGCATTCCCGTGTGGGATTGTCAGCACAATAATGGTGATGGGCGGGCTGTCAAGCGGAGCGGGGGGGGCGTGGCAGTTGGGTAATTCCGAAGAAAACCAAAACGATGGTGGGTCCGGCCATGGCAACCATTAACCCATGTGGTGATACGATCATGGCAAACCCTAGGAGGCTTGGGCCCACCACACTTCCCATACCATAAAGTATTGCGGCAGTTGAGTTGATTGATGCTAGCTCGTAACCCTTAAAATTTTCACCAAAAACAACTAATGGAATGATCCAGAATCCTCCGATCATTCCTCCAGTTATGAAAATCGATCCATAAAAAAGGACGGCTAAATCCGACGTTAGCGGAGTTGTCAACATAGCGGTCGCAGCTATTGCAGCGCATGTTACTAAAAGGCGCCGGTAATCCGTGTGATCCGCGAGCCAGCCAAGCGGATACTGAAACACTACCCCACCCAATATCAGACATGTAACCAATCGTGCGGACGCCAAGGGTGAAAAGTCTAGTGAAAGTCCATAGATTGGGAGCAATCCGAATGCTGCAGCGTCCAGGAATCCAAATAACATGACTGATGCTACTGCGACAGGAACGGTTTTCGCCATTTTCCACGGTGAACGCCGACTGGACTTCCGAACGTGGGGAGCAATGTTCAGTGCGAACAGCAAAATTACGAGCGGTATGATTGTTAATACACCTCCGGTAAGAAATGGAACTGCACCTTCAACGCCGGTGAGTTCGAGCAGCAAAGGGCCCGTGGCAACACCAACTGCAAGCAGAGTCCCATATATCCCGATTGCGCGTCCACGGCGCGCAGTCGGCACGACTTGATTAATCCAGGTTTCAGCGGAAATGAATATGATTCCCTCCACGCCACCTAATAATAGGCGCAGCAGCAACCATGGCATGAACCCTGTAAACACCGTGAAAGTGAAAAAGATCAAAGCCATTGCGATCATACTCAGAATCATGAGCCGTGATGCACCCACGGCTACCAACAACCGTGGAGTGATAGGAGAAGCGAGCATAATGCCAAGGAACTGCACACTCGCGTGCAGGCCGATAGCGCCGCTTGAATGGCCTTGGCTGTCCAACACTATTGCAATTAGTGGGATAGTGAGTCCCAACGTGATCCCAAAAATCATAATCACTGAAATTACCGCTGCGAGGCTGCGAACCGTGGTTGATGGTACTCCTATGTTTAGCCTCACCGACGGTACCGCCTACGGGACCCAACACGTGAATTAGTAACTCTAGGTGGATCGAAAGCCGCAAGACTGAAGGTCAATCCGCCTGTTATCGTGTCGGCTTCATCAAGGCGCACTGACACCCGATGACCTATGCCAAAAGATACTCCGTTCCTGCGTGCGGTAAGAAGGAGTCTCCCAGTATCGTGAAAAACTCTTTCCTCTAGTTGGTGAGAAAGCACCCGCATTGGGATCAGGCCTTCTGCACCGATATCATTTATGGTGATGAATAGACCAAATCGGGTAACACTGGTTACCTTAGCCGCGAATTCGGCCCCCCTCTTGTCGGCCATGAATAGAGTTTTATAACGATCGTTTGCCCCGCGTTCTGCACGCACCGCGCGTCGTTCGGTTGCAGAAATGTCGGCGGCAGTCACTGAGAAATTAGCACTGTCCTGATCTAACAATCCGTCCGTACCAAGGTGGAGATGGCGTATCAGGCTTCGGTGAACCAGAAGATCCGAATATCGTCGGATCGGGGAGGTAAAGTGGGCGTAGCGCTGGAGATTGAGACCGAAATGTCCAATATTTTCTGGAGAATACTCAGCCTGTGACTGTGCCTGTAGAATAGTCGTAGCTACTGCTTCCTCATGTTCACTTCCTTTTGTCTTATTTAGTATTTGCTGGAAATGTTGAGGAGTTAAACGGCGGCTTCGGCTGAGTTTGTAGCCAATTCCTCTCAGATAGGAGCGGAGACTTTCCAGCTTATCAAGGGGTGGTTGGTCGTGAACTCGATACATGCATGGTGCATTGGCATTGCTCAGGACTTCAGCTGCTGCAACATTAGCGGCGATCATAAACTCCTCTATTAACCGGTGACTCTCATAACGAGGGCGAATAGAAATTTCTTGGACGTCTTCTGAGTCGTTGAAAATAATCTTCCGTTCGGGGAGATCAAAGTCGAGCGTTTTTCTTTCGGCACGTGATGCCTTCAGTGAACTGTATGCACCATAAAGCGCATTGATCTCTTGTAGTATTGGCCGAGTGGTTGTGTCCGGAGTCCCTTCACGTGCGGTTTGCACTGCGGCGTAGGTTAGTCGCGCAGTTGATTTCATCAGTGCACGCTCAAAGCGATGGCGTAGTATGGATCCATCACGCGCAATCCATATGTGCGCCGCGAGGCATGCACGCGTTTCATTTTCTTTTAGTGAGCACCACCCATTGCACAAGGCTTCCGGTAGCATTGGCACTACTAGACGTGGCAAATAAACGGAGTTTCCGCGACGCCTAGCTTCTTGATCAATGAGATCACCTGGTTTGACATACGCGGCAACGTCAGCAATCGCGACGACCAGTCTCCAGCCACCCGGGTTATCGGGATCTGGATCCTGTGTAGCCCAAACAGCATCGTCAAAATCCCTAGCATCCGCATCATCGATAGTGACCAGGGGCAGGGACTGCAGGTCAACACGTCCCTTTAGATGGGGAATTCCGGCCTTTTTGGCGATCGCGTTTACGTCGGATGGAAATTCCGTGGATATTC
Organism: Alphaproteobacteria bacterium MarineAlpha9_Bin7; assembly: GCA_002938115.1. GTDB lineage: Bacteria > Pseudomonadota > Alphaproteobacteria > UBA7887 > UBA7887. Next base: position 10,594 of record PTKD01000036.1, read on the forward strand.
CCAACTCTGCGCAAAGCATGCGTTCGATTACACCGGGTGTGTTGACCTGCCCTAACCGTTTGCTGATCTTGGCAATTGGTCCCCCATGGCCTCTTTCGCTGCCCATTTCGACAACCACCACGTCTCCGGTCTCGACAGTGCCCGACACCTTAGGGCTTAAGAGAATATCTCTGGGACCGCGTCGGTCTATTGGTTTTAGACGGGTCCCGGCATGATCCTTCTCGATCACCCCAACCACCTGCCCTGATTGGGCTTCAAGGCGACGCATGACCCGAGCTTCGACATTGTTTAAGTCGATCGTCTTCAGCCGTACCAGTGCGCGTTCACCGATCGCAAGAGCAGGAATCCGGCCATGTCGAGTTGCAACTACAGTAATACGAGGTGAAGATTCCTGATCCCGCCAACTCACGGGTCGTCCTATTGGGTCGCCGTCGCCATCAATTCCAGTAATCTCAATTACTCCGACCGGCGGTAATTTGCTCGGCGCGGCATAACGACGGTTTGTGCCGCGCACCAACTGGCCTTCTTCAATCATTGAGGCCAATAGTGTCTTCAAGGCACGATCTGTGGTTTTTAGGCCAAAGGCGCGAGCTATGTCCCGCCTTGTCACGCCTCTCCTAGATTGGCACACGAAAGCCAATATTTCTTTTGGATCGGTTAATATATTGACAGGTTTTTTGTCTGAAGCGCGGGCGATGTTGGGTTTTTCCTTAAACGGGGCTTAGTCGATTGTTTTTGGTCGCGGTTTGCGTATTCTTTTTGTGGTGCGCCCCTTCCTCTTAGTACGTTTTTTGGGTTTTGATGCCTTTTCGGCAAGAACGTGTACCGCTTCTTCTAGTGTTATTGTTTCCGCATCAGAGTGTTTCGGGAGACCGGCATTTGTTTTGTCATGTTTGAAGTAATACCCATACCGACCTTCAAAAATTGCAACTTCATTCCCGTCCTCGGGGTGAGCACCCAGAGACCTGATTTTTTTGTTGCCGCGTCTTTGCTGTTTGGGTTCTCCGAGGAGACTGACGGCCCGGTTAATACCTATAGTAAAAACGTCGTCCTCTGGGCTTAAAGCGCGCTTGTCGTTGTTGTGGTTAATGTATGGTCCATAAGGACCGATGGTTGACGTTATCGGTTCCCCCGTTTCCGGGTGATTGCCAATCAAACGAGGTAAGCTGAGAAGTTTTATGGCTATTTCCAGATCGCAATTTTCCGGTTCCACTTTGTCCGGTAATCCCATGCGTTTTGGCTTTTCCCCCGGCTCTCCTTCACCTTGCTGCACATAATGTCCATATGGGCCTCTACGAAGACTAATTGTTTGGCCGTTTCCATTTTCGCCAAGTACCCTAGGGCCGTCCAACCCGTCTCTCTCCTTTTTGGAAAAGGCCAAAGTGTATTTACAATCCGGAAAATTTACACAACCAATAAAGGGTCCCCTTAGTTTGTTCCATTTGAAGCTGATTTCCCCTTCCGTACACTTCGGGCATTTCTCAATCTTGCCTTCTTCATCTATGGGAAAGAAACGCGCTCCAGCCCATTCATTCATAGCGTTGAGGACGTCCGTATTACTAAGATTTTTGATGGATTTGCACTGGGCAGAAAATGGCCCATAAAATTCCTCCAATACGTCCTTCCATGCGAGTCTGCCATTGGAGATTTCGTCGAGTTTGTCTTCGAGCTCTGCGGTGAAAGTATAGTCTACATAGGACTTGAAGCTGCTTTCCAATAGAAGAACCACGCCACGACCCATTCCCTGTG
>PTKD01000037.1 GCA_002938115.1 Alphaproteobacteria bacterium MarineAlpha9_Bin7
CAGATACTCTTTTTATCGGAACCAGAAGGTCATCAAAATTATTAAACCAATTGTGCCATTCGGCTATATTTTCCATGGTGTCGCGGAAACCTTCCCAAACCGCACACGTACAGTTAGCCGCGGTCACGCCTCCGAGTTTCATATCCTCAAACACTGCGCGACTCCATCTTGATACGATTAGACCGTCGAACACGGCCATTGTGTCATGGAGTTTTCTGTCGTTCACCGGAACAGCGTGCTTAGTACGGTTATAAGTGGCATCTATGATCCCTTGTTTATCCGATCTTTGTTATTAGTTGTTACGAAGTGCCTGATTTGATGCCTTTCGCTGGCATGATCCGGATCAGGTCCGAAGGGTTTCCATGATTCGACCGCGAAGTCGCTTTTGGTATCCCAGTTGTTATTCAACACCTCTCGGATCAACTCATGTTGCGACATGGGGGTGGACAGGTCAAGATGACGACGGGTGGATATAGTGAGATTTAACCGCATAGGGTCTGAAATATGAAATCTAAACCTGCTGTCGAGGTTGTTCAGCCTAAACCCATCGAAGGCGAATATGAATTGTGGTTGAGCCACCAACCAAGCTTCGCCGCTAATGATTCAGTTTTCGATTCGGATATGGAAGCACTCAAACGATTTGTCGATGAAGGGGATGCGCTGCTTCAACTCTCCACCAACGGCACTGACCGTTGCCATAACAATTCAGACTGGACGTCACGTATCAAAGAAAAAACCCAAGATGCTCGAGCGGCTTTTCTGCGCATCTATGCGGAGCGAGTTTATTCTTCGTTGACCGATAATTTTACCCAGCCGATTCGAGTTGAACCCCTAGTCGAGACAGCGACCACGCGCTATCCAGGCCTATTGTCAAGTGCTGAGAGTATTGCTGAGGATGCTGCCCGCAGTCTAAAAGAGAAAAAAGGCCACGAGGCGGCAAGCGGGTTATTTTTGTCACACATATTTGCAAATTATCGCGCAGGCATTCATTTGATCCAAAGTATGTTACGGCCGTTACCGGGCTCCGTTGAACAAGTGGCCAGGTTTGTGCGTGACGGTGAGCTTGATCTGGGAACCGCTGTACTACGGCGTAACGGGAAGGCCGCCGAGATCTTCATGCACAATCCAGCATATTTAAATGCGGAGGACACGAGCACTGTGGGGCCTATGGAGCAAGCAGTAGATGTGGCCATTCTAGATTCCAGCACCGAGGTTTGCGTGCTACGTGGCACTCCGGCACAGCACCCGAACTATGCCGGGCGTAATATCTTTTGCAGCGGAATTAACCTGACTCATCTTTACGAAGGGAAAATACCCTATCTTTGGTATCTCACACGTGATCTTGGTTTCGTTAACAAAATTGCGCATGGAATATTGGATAATCCAGTTGCCATTAATGATCCTACACCGACTGTTGAAAAGCCATGGATTGCCGGGGTGGAGACTTTTGCAATCGGTGGCGGGTGCCAGTACCTGCTGGTAATGGATTACACTCTTGCCGAGAAAAGCGCCTATATGACTTTGCCTGCACGCAAGGAAGGTATAATCCCCGGACTAGCAAACATGCGATTGCCTCGGTTTGTTGGGGACCGGATTACCCGGCAAGCAATCTTATTTGATCGTCGGCTTGAGGCAGATAGTCCAGAAGGGCAGTTGATTATTGATGAAATTGTACCAGATGGTGGGATGAGTGCAGCTGTAGAAAGCACTGTGCATAAGCTCACTAGTGCTGGGACTGTCAGCGCTGCTGGCAATCGTAAGGCGCTGAGGGTATGCCAGGAAAGTTTGGATGACGTTCGACGATATATGGCCAGCTATGCTCGGGAGCAGGCAAAATGTCATCTTAGTCCCGCGTTAATCCGTAACCTGGAGGACAACTGGCTTAAGCCAAAGGGCAAACTGTAGTTGGTTGTGCGGGCGAGTTGTACCCTGCATCACGGGCAGACGTGTGTAAGGACTGTCTACATGGGAATGTTTCACCACATTCATCAGCCATCGGTGCCTTTGGGCTGGGCTATAAAATACTAACGCCCATGGAAAACGGGTGTGCGTTTTTCTACGAATGCACGCGTCGCTTCTTTGTGGTCATCGGTCATGCCGCAGCGAGTATGGTGCCAGGCTTCGAGGTCGAGAACGTCGGCGAGAGTGCCGGTTTCCGCCGCATTAAGGTTTTTTTTCATATAGCGAAGAGCGATTTGCGGGCCGTTGGCCATTTGTTTCGCAAGCTTGTGTGTTTCAGCTTTCAGATCTTCATCGGAGACAATTCGGTTGACGATTCCCAATTCAAGGGCACTTGGTGCGTCAAGCAGGGTCGAGGTGAAGTAGAGTTCCCGGGCTTTGGCAGTGCCAACCAAGCGAGTAAGGAAATAACTCCCCCCAAAATCACCTGAATAGCCTACTCGACCAAATGCGGTAGTAAATTTGGCGCTCTCGCCTGCAATTCGAAGATCGCATGCTAACGCCATTGACAACCCCGCACCCGCGGCTGCTCCTGGCACCATGGCAATGGTTGGTTTGGGCATGTTGTGCAACCACCGGGACACGTCCATATTGGTGTTCAGAGCGTGCGCTTTAGTCTCGAGGGTTCCTTCTTCGAACTCTTTCCCCTCCGCCATCGCTTTCACATCTCCCCCAGCACAGAATGCTTTCCCTGAGCCTGTCAGGACAACTACGCCAACGTGTGGGTCGTTGGCCAAGCGGGGCAAGGCCTCCAGAAGGTCATCAAGCATTTCACCCGACAATGCGTTTCGGCGGTCGGGACGATTCATCGTCAATATCGCCACTCCATCAGCAACGGTTTCGAGCAAAACGTTGGTCATTTTATTTTTCCTTTGATAGGGGCTTTCTTAACAAAGGGGGCATTAAATCAAGTTGATCGGCCACCGGCAATCGCCCATTCATGTTTTCCGGAAAGCGTGAAAAGATTGCCCACACCTACTTGAACGCGCTAACTAGTGCTGGAGCGGGAGGAGGAATACTAATGAAATTTGGTTTTAATGTTCCAGTGCGTGGTCCTGGCGCTGATCCCGTCGGCATGACGGAGATAGCTCGCCGTGCGGAATCTTTGGGTTACGACTATATCGCAGTAACCGATCATATTGCCGTGCCCCGCAATATCAACTCCCGTTATCCCTATACAGAGGATGGAATGTTTCCCGGTCGCGCAGGGGAATATTTGGAGCCACTGAGTTTAATGGGTTTTCTTGCTGGGGTCACCAATCGGGTGCAACTGTTGACCTCGATTTTGGTTGTTCCCCATCGCCCCGCAGTTTTGGCGGCAAAAATGATTTCTAGTCTGGACGTAATGTCGAATGGCCGAGTTATTTTGGGCATTGGTGCGGGTTGGATGCGAGAGGAGTTTGAGGCAATCGATGCGCCCAATTTTGATATGCGTGGGAGGGTAACTGATGAATACCTTCAAGCGTTTCGGACACTATGGACAGAACAGAACCCCACCTTTCATGGGGAACACGTTAACTTTGACGATTTGATTTTCGAGCCTAAACCCGTGCAGACAGGCGGGCCCAGGATTTGGGCGGGTGGTGAAAGTCAGGCGGCGAAGCGCAGAGCTGCCACGGTCGCGGATGGTTGGTACCCGGCAGGAAACAACCCCAAATTCCCGCTGGACACCATTGAACGTTATTCGGCAGCTCAGGATGAAGTCAAGGAATTGTCACGAAATGCCGATCGGGATCCGGCAACTCTTGATTTTGCGTATTGGGCTATTTGGCCCTGGACCGGCGAGCCGGAAATTACCGAGGGTGGTGAACGGCGAGTCTTAACCGGAACGTCTGAAGATTTGATGGGAGATATTAGACGTTTTGAGGATCGTGGTGTGCAGCACTTGTCAATCATGGTGCTCGGAGCGAGTCTGGACAAAATTTTGGATAATATGGATCGATTTGCCGATCAAATTTTGTCCAAGATCTAGGCTTAGATAATTATTCAATTGTTCATGGGTGGAACTGTTATGCCGGAATTGGTCAAGGATAAAGTCGTGGTGGTAACTGGCTCTGGGCGCGGAATCGGGCGCGAGATGGCGATTCTGATGGCAGCTCATGGAGCCAAGGTGCTGGTCAATGACGTTGGCGGGACCGAGCGTGGGGACGGCACAGATCAGGTGCCGGCCATGGAAGTGGTAGCTGAGATCAACGATAGCGGTGGTCAGGCCGTCGCACATTTTGGCAGTGTCTCAGAGTTTGAGTCTGCTCAGAGCATTATTGATGCGGCGGTTGAAAAATTTGGCCGACTCGATGTGATCGTTAACAATGCCGGGATTTTGCGCGATGTTATTTTTCATAAAATGTCGGAAGATGACTGGGACGCGGTGATCAATGTTCATCTCAAGGGCAGCTTCAACATCAGTCGAGCTGCTGCAACAGTGTTTCGTGAACAACAATCGGGCTGTTTTGTTCATATGACTTCCACTTCCGGACTGATCGGAAACTTTGGCCAGGCTAACTACGCTGCCGCAAAATTGGGGATAGTCGGCCTATCTAAGTCGATTGCACTTGATATGGCGCGCTTTAACGTTCGATCCAACTGTATTTCTCCGTTCGCCTGGACGCGAATGATCGGGACCATTCCGATCCATGATGAGGAGCAAGCGCAACGCATGGAAAGGCTCAAGGAAATGACCCCTGCTAAGATAGCGCCGATGGCAGTGTATTTGGCGAGTGATGCGGCCGCCGATGTGTCGGGCCAAATTTTTGCCGTCCGCAATAACGAGATATTTCTGATGGGCCAGTCGCGGCCCTTACGGTCGGTGCAGCGCACGGAGGGATGGAATCCGGAGTCGATAGCTGTCCACGCAATTCCTGCGCTGTCTAGGCACTTTTACCCGCTGGATAGATCTCAAGACGTGTTTGATTGGGATCCGGTGTAACCGAACTGGGACAGCGCCTCATATAACGGCCCGTGCGTATGTTGAGGTTTCTTTCCGCTTGCCGTACTCCTGTCTCAACTTTAGAACAAGTGGGCATAAACGGTTCGTTGAGTAGCAACTACTATAAGGCATCAACTAAAAGGGTGGCGTGATGCGACTAGGTTTGCAATTAAGTTTGGCCGGTCCGAAGTTTACAATTGACATGGACATAGTTCGTGAGGCGGAGGCGCTGGGTTTTGATTCGGTGTGGACCGGAGAAGCTTATGGATCCGATGCAGTCACACCTATTGCGTGGGTGCTTGCCCATACCTCTCGTATCAAAGCTGGCACCGCGATTATGCAAATACCCGGCCGGACCCCCGCGATGGCAGCAATGACAGCGATGACATTGCAGGCCCTATCGGGTGGCCGCTTTATTATGGGCATTGGGCCCTCGGGACCGCAGGTTGTCGAGGGATGGCACGGCGTTCCTTACGGAAAGGCGCTTACGAGGACCAGAGAATACATTTCAGTCATCCGCAAGATCTTGGCTCGGGAGAGTGCAGTAGAATTCAAGGGGGAATATTACGAGCTTCCCTACACTGGCCCTGGGGCTAGTGGGCTTGGGAAACCGCTGCGCAGTATTATCCGAGGTGATCCGGCGCTAAAAATTTATACCGCCGCAATTAGCCCTAATGGCGTTCGTACGAGCGCGGAGGTGGCCGATGGTGTGTTCCCATTTTTCACTGATCCTGAAAACTTTGAGGTTTTTGCTGGGCCAATCGAAGAGGGATTTTTAAAATCCGGAAATGGGAAATCCCTGAAAGATTTCGAGGTTTTGCCTCTAGTTCAGGTCACGATCGGAGATGATCTCGATGCCTGCCGTTTGCCGACGAAACAATTTCTTGCTCTCTACGGCGGTGGCATGGGTGCGCGTGGGAAAAATTTTTACAATGATCATATTAAGCGTTTGGGCTACGAAGAGGCAGCAGTCAAAATTCAGGACCTTTATTTAGGGGGCCAGAAAGGTGCGGCGGTTGGAGCAGTTCCAGACGAACTGGTAGACAAGGTAGCATTGGTTGGCTCTAAAGACCGTATCCGAGATCGCCTGGGTGCGTGGAAAGAAGCGGCGGCACGGCGGCAAGTAGGGACCATGGTGGTCCCAGCATCTGACCCAGATACGCTTCGGTTCCTTGCGGAGGAACTACTCTAACTGTGTACGTATAGATTAACCTTATGCGATTTAACAAGTATCGTTTCGGAGTTTTTAATTGTGAGTGAATTTCCTGTAAGGCAGCACGTTTCAGAGGGGGAGATAGTGATTTCAGCCGATGAGCTGCGCGAGGTAGCACGGGAGTTGGATCTGTCCGAGCTGATTGCCCGAGCGGGCCTTCTTCGCGACCAGGGCCACGATACAATCCAGACTTTTTCGCCCAAGGTTTTTATTCCTCTCACGAAACTCTGCAGAGATGTTTGCCATTATTGCACTTTCGCAAAGCCGCCGCGGGGCGGAGAGCCCGCGTATTTAAGTCCGGATGAGGTCTTGTCAATCGCCCGCCAAGGGGTTCTCGCGGGTTGTCATGAAGCTCTGTTTACTCTGGGTGATAAACCAGAGTTACGATATCAAGTTGCTCGCGAGCAACTTACGGCGCTCGGTCATGAGAGCACCATTTCGTACTTGGTTGAGATGTGTGCGTTGGTCCTCGACGAGACGGGCCTGTTGCCTCATGCCAATCCCGGTGTGTTGGCAGCTGAGGAAATCGCAGCGCTGCGCCGGGTTACAACCTCTCAAGGGATAATGCTAGAAAGCGCTGCTGAGCGTCTGTGTAAGCGGGGGGGGCCACACTTCGGGTCCCCGGACAAGGTGCCGACCGTGCGCCTCGAAACACTACGATTGGCGGGAGAGCAGTTCGTACCTATCACTTCCGGAATTTTGATCGGGATTGGAGAAACGCGCGAAGAGCGCATTGATGCATTGCTTGCGTTACGCGAGCTTCATCTTGAATATGGTCACATACAGGAAATTATTATCCAGAATTTCCGTGCGAAACCTGACACCAAAATGGCTGGTGCACCGGAGCCTGACTTAAACGAGTTGATGTGGACCATAGCTATCTCGCGTATCGCATTTGGTCCAACAATGAATATACAAGCCCCACCCAATCTCACTCCCAACGTGTTCGGCCGTCTTATAGAGGCCGGGATAAACGACTGGGGAGGTATTTCCCCGGTGACACCCGATCATGTCAACCCGGAAGCGCCGTGGCCTCACCTAGAGATGATCGCAAAAGCAACTGAAGATGCCGGGAAGACATTGGTACCAAGACTCGCCATTTATCCTGAGTATGTGGAAGAGATGGAACAATGGCAGGATGAAAACGTGGCTTGCCATGTGCGACATGTCGCTGATGCCGACGGTTATGCGCGCTGCGAAACGTGGTCTCCAGGTTCATTAGAGCCTGTGCCTGTCGTTGAAACCAAGGTGCCTTTTGGCATTCGACCAGATGCCCAAATCGAAGCCATCCTTAAACGCGCTTGTGATGGAATGCGCCTCGATGAATCAGACATTGTGTGTTTGTTTCGTGCGAGAGGTGATGAGGTTGATTTAATCAGTCGCACCGCAGACCAACTACGGCGAGCTACTGTGGGTAACGTGGTTCGCTACGTTGTAAACCGCAATATCAATTATACGAATGTGTGTTATTTCCGATGCCAATTTTGCGCTTTTTCAAAAGGAAAGCTTAGCGAAAATTTACGTGGCGCACCGTATGACCTATCGTTGGAAGAAATAACGAGAAGAGTCCAGGAGGCATGGGATCGTGGAGCTACCGAAGTATGTATGCAAGGTGGTATCCATCCCGACTATACGGGGAATACCTATCTTGAGATATGCAGGGCGGTGCGAGCAACGGTGCCGGAAATGCACATTCATGCTTTTTCGCCCCTAGAGGTACAACAGGGTGCTGAGACGCTGGATGTGCCGGTAGGAGTGTTTCTGGAGCAGTTGCGTGAAACGGGCCTTGGCACACTTCCGGGTACGGCAGCCGAAATATTGGATGACTCAGTGCGTGCCAAACTTTGTCCGGATAAGCTCGATACTGCGAGTTGGCTGGAAGTAATGCGGGTGGCGCACCAGCTCGGTTTCCGGACTACCGCCACCATTATGTTTGGTCACATAGATAACCCGGTTCATTGGGCTCGCCACCTACTGAGAATTCGTGATCTCCAGGCCGAGACTGGTGGTTTTACGGAGTTTGTTCCCCTTCCCTTCGTTCATATGGAGGCTCCAATTTATTTAAAAGGTTATGCACGTCGAGGTCCGACATGGCGGGAAACCATACTTATGCATTCGATTTCACGTCTCTCCTTGCACCCGCTAATTCCCAACATACAAGTATCTTGGGTTAAGTTGGGCGCGAATGGCGCGAGCGCGTGTTTGCAATCTGGTGCGAATGACTTGGGTGGTACTTTAATGAACGAAAGCATTTCGCGCGCTGCTGGCAATGAGCACGGCCAGGAAATGGGGCCAACTGACATGGAGAATTTGATCAGCACGATTGATCGTGTGCCCGAACAACGAACTACCCTTTATCAATCGGCACCAGTTGACCAACGAATTAAATCCTTTGCTGCGCCGCCGTTATCGCCATTGGTACAGATGCCGGCTGGAAAATACGCTCGCACGGGCACGTCTTCAGGTGTCGCAGCAGTTGGTGCACACTGAGGCTGTGCACGTGAATTGTCAGAATTTGCCAAAGTTGGCAATTTTGGGGGGAACTGGTGATCAAGGAAGCGCATTAGCCTTGCGCTGGGCGATCGCCGGTTATCCGGTGACGCTCGGTTCACGTTCCTTGGAACGGGCACGTAACGTCGCGGACCGTCTCAGCAGGAAACATTGTGGAGTAACATTGAAAGCGGCAAGAAATAGAGACGCAGCTGCTGCGGCGGACATCGTTGTTCTTACTGTTCCCTTCAGTGTGCAAAGTGCCACAGTGGAAGAAGTTTGTGACGTTCTCGATGGTAAAATACTGATCGATGTAACCGTGCCGCTTGTGCCGCCCAAAGTGGCGCGGGTGCAACTTCCGGATGGTGGCTCCGCGGTAGTCAGTATTCAGAAACGATTGGGAAGTTCAGTCAAGGTGGTCTCTGCGTTCCAGAATGTGTCGGCTGAGCACTTAAAAAACATTGATGAACCAATCGATTGCGATGTCCTAGTCTGTGGGGACGATGTGGGTGCGCGAAACGTGGCGATAAAATTGGCAGAAGCTGCAAGAATGCGAGGAATTCACAGCGGACCTCTGGTAAACTCGGTGGCAGCGGAGGCCCTTACCTCTGTGCTCATCGGCATCAATAAGCGTTATAAGGTGACTGGCGCAGGTATATCAATTACTGGACTTCCAGGTCAGACGAGAGATTCTGACTGACTTGCAGCTGCAATCCGAAATCATGTCCCATACAGAGTCTGTTAGATCCTCTAAACTAGTGTTCACCGCCTTCACCGGCCTGCCCTTGGTCGGTGTTGGCGATGACCTGGTTTCGTTAATCCTACACGAGTGCGACGCAGCCAATGAGAACCTGTGTGACGGCGACATTTTGGTGATTGCCCAGAAAATTGTTTCTAAGGCAGAGGGTCGGGTGGTGAATTTAGCTGATGTTACCCCGTCTGATGCAGCGTTGGTATTGGCCCAGTCTTCAAACAAGGACCCCCGACTCGTTGAAGTGATCCTGGCCGAATCGAAAGAAATCATTAGGCAGCGAGAAGGCGCAATCATCGTCGAAAATCGGTTTGGGGTGGTGTTGGCCAATGCCGGGATTGATATGTCTAATGTTGATCAGGATGGCGGTGATGCCGTGCTGCTACTGCCCGAAGATCCCGATAGCAGCTGTGCTCGTTTGCGGGATGAATTTAAGAAACGTGCTCACGTAGATCTAGGTGTGGTGATTAATGACAGTTTGGGGCGAGCTTTCCGGAATGGCACCGCGGGGGCTGCCTTAGGAACTGCAGGAGTACCAGCGCTCGTGGATTTGTCTGGGACGCCCGATTTATTTGGACGCCCGCTGAGAGTCACGCAGGTTGCGATTGCTGATGAGCTTGCTGCGGCCGCATCTCTCTTGATGGGTCAAGCGGATGAGGGCCGTCCCGTAGTTTTAGTGCGGGGATTTAAATGTGATGCGGAACCGGGCGTGGGCAAGGACTTAGTCCGGATTAAGGAGCAGGATTTGTTTCGAGAGCCTACAAAGTGATTCTTGCTTTGGCCGGAGGTGTTGGCGGTGCGAAGTTAGCCAACGGTTTTGCAAAAATTCTTAGTCCTGATCAATTGCTAGTCGTGGTTAATACCGGCGACGATTTTGAACATTTCGGATTTCCAATTTCTCCGGATCTTGACACAGTAACTTATACCCTAGCGGGTATGAGCAACACCACGGCTGGTTGGGGTCTCGCCGGAGAGAGTTGGAAATTCATGAATGCACTTGAGCGCTTGGGTGGAGAAGGTTGGTTTCGGCTTGGGGACCAGGATCTTGCAACTCACGTAATGCGCGCCGCGTGGTTGAGTGAGGGACAAAGTTTGTCGGATGTCACAGCGAAAATCACAAAACGCCTCGGAATTTTACATTCAATTGTTCCTATGAGTGACCAGCAAGTGCGAACGGTCGTTGAAACAGAAGCTGGTAGGATGTCGTTCCAAATTTATTTCGTTCGTGAGAAATGTGGTCCGGAGATCAAAAAAATTTATTATAAAGGCGCGACCGAAGCCGATCCATCCCAAGCATTTATGTCGGCTCTTGACCGCGAAGATATTGATGCAATTGTCATTTGTCCATCTAATCCACTACTTAGTATCGCACCAATTTTGGCGCTGCGAGAAGTAAGAGCTCGGCTAGTTTCCCATAATGCTCCGGTAGTTGCTGTTTCCCCAATCATAGATGGTAAGGCAGTAAAGGGTCCCGTTGCTAAAATTTTTGAGGAAATAGGACTCGACGCATCGGCGCTCGGTGTTGCTCGTTATTACGGAGATCTACTCGACGGGATGGTCATCGATGCTAAAGATTCTGCTTTGGCAACCAGTATATCTGAGGTAGGACCCCAGATTTTAGTTACTGAAACTCTGATGCGGTCTACGGACGAACAAATCCAGTTGGCGCGTGAAGTCATGGAGTTTTCCCAACTTCTTCCGCGCACGGACAAGACAAAAATCGGTAACTTATGAGTGTTGTTGCGATTGTTCCTGTGCGTTCACTGGCTACTGGAAAAACGCGGCTTGGCACTGTACTTGGCCGCTCTGAACGGTACCAGCTCAATGAACGTTTCTTATCCCATACTTTGCGTGTCACAACGGCTTTTGCCGTTAGCACAGTGGTCGTTAGTCGGTGCGCCGACGTGCTACAATTGGCCCGCTCGTCTGGTGTAGGTCATTTGTTTGAGGTTACTCGCGGCGGTTTGAATCCTGCGCTTACCAACGCCTCAAAAGTGGCTCGAGCACGTGGTGCCGTGCGAATTGTGATTCTTCCTGCCGATTTGCCATTTGTGTGTACTGATGATCTTCACGCTTTGGTTTCACACGCTGGGCGAGCGGGCGCAACCATTGCTCCAGACCAACGTAGAGATGGAACGAACGCCTTGTGCGTTCCGGCGGGACACTCATTCCGCTTTCAGTTTGGTGCGAGCAGTTTCTTTAAGCATAAATGTGAAGCAGAAAATGTTGGTTTAAACATGACCGTGATTTCCCGTCCATCGCTCGCTTTTGACATCGACCTACCTGCTGATTTTTCCCGCCTGCAAGGATTGGAGGGAAGCGATCGAGATACTCATTTCACAAATGGATTGCAAAATGTGAGGTAACTTGAAGAACTATACGCCAGTGCGTCGTCAAGTGGATTAATATATCAAGATCGCCACGCATAGGTTCACATACACTTAATAAGAAATGAGTTTGCTGTTGTTGTGGTTTCCAATTTACGCTGAGCAGACATGCTTACTTTAGCGGAGCAAAAATTTATCCAACATCATCGTGTTGGTCGACTGGCAACCGCTGATGCGACTGGCGTGCCCCATGTGATCCCTGTTTGTTTTGTATGTGCTGAAAACAATATATACATCACAATTGACGAGAAACCGAAGACGTTGGCACCGAAAACACTCAAGCGGTTACGGAATATCGCGGAGAACACAAATGTTGCGATCGTCGTCGACAAATATGATGAAGATTGGTCACGTCTGGCCTGGGTGCTTCTTCGAGGGCATGCAGAAATTCTTGCAACCGGCAATGAGCATAATCTGGCTCAAGAACTGCTTCGGGGTCGGTACCCGCAAATGCTTGAAATGAAACTGAAATCGTTGCCAGTCATCGCAGTGCGACTGACCAAAGTAACAAGTTGGGGA
>PTKD01000038.1 GCA_002938115.1 Alphaproteobacteria bacterium MarineAlpha9_Bin7
CGCAACATGTGTCTTTAGATTTCATCGCCAACTTTAAATCGCCGGCAAGTTGTTCACGCAACATTACAGTCACTCACTCTTTGGTCGGTTTGATAAAATTGAAAGCCAAAGCCCGAATGAAGGGCGGTTCCGCGCCCTACACACGCCGGACGAAACTTTGCCGAACTCTCGGCAGAAGCACGTAGGCGATTTTACGCTTAAATAGTACAGATTCAACGAAGTAACGAGGTGCAATCTTCAGTTTTTTCCTAACCAATTGAAATATTTTACATAAAGTTGGCGTGGCGAACCTTGACCGGCTTTGATTGGGTGCGTAGGTTGCCGCCGAATTAGGACCGCTACGCAACGTACCATCTGCGCTGGTAGCGTGGAGATTAACAGACCAGATGAACGAGCCAACCTTGCCCAGCCCTCTGATGGTAAGCCCGAATCCGACTGCGGTTCTAGTGCTTGCAGATGGGTCCACTTTTCCAGGGCAAGGTCTGGGAGCAGTTGGGGATGCCGTCGGCGAGGTCTGTTTCAACACATCTATGACCGGGTATCAGGAGATACTGACCGATCCCTCCTATGCCGGGCAAATTATCACGTTCACGTTCCCTCACATCGGGAATGTTGGTGCCAATGTTGAAGATATTGAGTCCGTGAAACCAGCCGCGCAAGGTCTGCTGTTGCGCGCTGATATCACCACCCCGTCGAATTTTCGCTCAGGAAGTCACCTGAATCACTGGTTAAAAGCCCACGCATTAGTCGGTATTGCGGGAATTGATACTCGCGCCCTTACAATACGTATCCGTAAGGTCGGAGCACCCAGCGGGGTTATTGCGCATGATCCAAAAGGAGATTTTGACATACCCGCAATGCGAGAGAGGGCGGCTCAATGGGGCGGACTGGAGGGCATGGACCTCGCTAAGGAAGTAACTTGTGCTGAGACTTATGATTGGTCTGAGACGTGCTGGGGGTTGCGAAATGGCTACGGAGAGCTTCGAAGCGCAAAGCATCATGTGGTTGCAGTAGACTACGGTGCTAAGCGGAATATTTTGCGTTGCTTGGCAAGTGCGGGATGTCGGGTCACGGTAGTTCCGGCACATGCCACTGCCGAAGAAATTCTTGGACACAACCCGAACGGAGTTTTTCTTTCCAATGGCCCGGGGGACCCAGCTGCAACAGGTGCGTACGCCGTGCCCGTGCTTCGGTCACTACTGAATACGGGCCTACCTATCTTCGGTATTTGCCTAGGTCATCAAATGCTTGCTCTTAGCTTGGGGGCCCAGACCGAAAAAATGCATCACGGACATCGCGGCGCTAATCACCCGGTGAAAGATATCTCTACCGGTAAAGTTGAGATCACGAGCCAGAACCACGGTTTTGTAGTTGTCGGAGATAGCCTGCCTCAAGGAGTGAAGGCCAGTCACATATCTTTATTTGACCAGACTTTGGAGGGCATTGTAGTCGAAGGAAGGCCAATTTTTGCCGTACAATATCACCCGGAGGCCTCTCCGGGGCCTCAAGATAGCCATTACCTTTTTAAAAGATTTACAGCTTTGATGGATGGCTCATGATGAGCCGGTTTAAGGTATCGCGGGATGCGCGTCCGGTTGGATCGAACCCGTGTATTTCTAATTAGTGCCTAAAAGAACTGATATTAGTAGCGTACTCATCATCGGCGCGGGGCCCATTGTCATTGGTCAGGCATGTGAGTTCGACTACTCCGGTGTTCAAGCGTGCAAGGCGTTACGTGAAGAGGGTTACCGAGTAATCTTGGTTAACTCTAATCCGGCAACGATTATGACGGATTCGAGCATCGCGGATGCCACCTATATCGAACCGATCACGCCGGAATTTGTAACCAAAATTATTGCAAAAGAACGGCCCGACGCGCTGCTGTCTACTATGGGAGGGCAGACCGGCCTTAACGTTGGATTTGCGCTAGCCGAAAAAGGTGTTTTGTCGGACTACAGCGTCGAAATGATAGGCGCGAGCTATGATGCTATCGCAAAAGCTGAGGATAGAGAATTATTCAAACAAGCCATGTCCAGGATCGGCCTTGACATGCCTCGAAGTGCTATCGTCCGCGAGAATAGTGATATTCCAAATGCTCTGAATCAGGTTGGTTTGCCGGCGATTATCCGACCATCTTTTACTCTGGGAGGCGAGGGGAGCGGCGTAGCCTATAACCACAAGGAATTCGAGGCGATTGTCGCATACGGTCTGGAAGTTTCCCCGGCGGGCGAAGTCTTGGTTGAGGAATCAGTAATAGGCTGGAAGGAATTTGAGATGGAGGTGATGCGAGACTGTGCCGACAACTGCATCATCGTGTGTTCTATCGAGAATGTTGATCCGATGGGTGTGCACACCGGGGATAGTATTACTGTTGCCCCAGCCTTAACCCTCACCGACAAAGAATATCAGATAATGCGTAACGCCTCGATCGCGGTATTGCGTGAGATCGGCGTTGAAACAGGAGGCTCCAACGTCCAATTTGCGGTAGACCCGAAAACTGGGCGCTTAGTCGTAATAGAGATGAACCCACGTGTGTCGCGTTCTTCTGCGTTAGCTTCCAAGGCGACGGGTTTCCCGATTGCGAAGGTTGCTGCAAAGTTGGCAGTTGGCTACACGCTTGACGAAATTGATAACGACATTACGGGAATCACTCCTGCTTCATTTGAGCCTACCATCGATTACGTCGTTACAAAGATACCTAGGTTTACGTTCGAAAAATTCACTGGGACGGAGCCAGTACTTACAACTGCAATGAAGTCGGTGGGTGAGGTGATGTCAATCGGTGCCACTTTTGTGGAGTCGTTACAAAAGGCGCTGCGGTCATTGGAAATCGGGCTAACCGGACTCGATCCGGTCGAGATAACGGGGTCCGATAGCGGCGGTGATCCGAGTGCCATAATGGCTGCATTGGCGCGTCCGACACCTGAACGGTTGCTGTTGATCGCATCTGCATTCAGAGTTGGTATTGAGTTAGAGGACATTCAGCTCGCTACCCATTTTGATCCGTGGTTTCTGGAACAGATCCAGAGAATTATTGCTGCCGAGGAAATAGTAAAGGCTAATGGACTACCTTCCAGTGGAACGGGCTGGCGAGCACTTAAGACACTGGGTTTTTCAGATGCGCGAATCGCGACCTTAGCTGGAGTCGAGGTGTCGGCCGCAACTGCGGGACGGCACAATTATGATGTGCACGCCGTATATAGGCGCGTCGATACTTGCGCTGCAGAATTCGGCGCGCGGACTAGTTATATGTATTCCACATACGAAAGGCCGTTTGCTGTTGGAGCACCAGTTTGTGAATCTGAGCCAAGTGATCGAAGAAAGATAATTATACTGGGTAGTGGCCCGAACCGAATCGGACAAGGCATTGAGTTTGACTATTGTTGCGTGCACGCGGCGTATGGCCTTCGTGAAGCCGGTTATGAAACCATCATGATCAATTGTAATCCTGAAACGGTATCGACCGATTACGATACTTCTGACCGCCTTTATTTTGAACCGCTAACCGACGAGGACGTTGTGGGGATAGCTCGTGCCGAGGCAGCTCAGGGAAATCTTGTTGGTGTCGTCGTGCAGTTCGGTGGCCAAACACCTTTGAAGCTTGCGGGGGCGCTTCAGGCTGCCGGATTGCCCATTATAGGCACCTCGCCCGAGGCAATAGATTTGGCCGAGGACCGCGAACGTTTCAAAAATGTGCTGCTTGACCTTGGCCTGAAACAGCCGGCCAATGGGATCTGTCGGACGATTGAGCAGGCCGTAGAAATTGCAGACCGTATTGGTTATCCGGTTCTAGTCCGACCGTCATACGTGCTCGGCGGGCGGGCGATGCAAATCGTATACGAAAAGCAGGCTCTTATAGGATATGTCGAGGAAGCATTACGAATGTCCGGAGACGCCCCGGTACTGATAGACCGGTTTCTGGTCGATGCGATTGAGGTGGACGTGGATGCATTGTCCGATGGCACCGATGTTTACGTCGCGGGAATCATGGAACATATTGAGGAAGCTGGTATCCATTCTGGAGATTCGGCGTGCTCCCTGCCACCTTATTCTTTGAGTTCTGAGATTATCGCTGAGCTACGTTCCCAAACAAAGGAGTTGGCCCATGCACTCAAAGTGGTGGGTTTGATGAACGTTCAATTTGCAGTCAAGGAGGATGATGAAGGTCACAATATATATATTTTAGAAGTGAACCCACGAGCGAGCCGGACAGTTCCCTTTGTGGCAAAGACGACCGGGGTGCCTATAGCGAAAATAGCAGCAAGAATTATGGCTGGAGAAAAGCTAAATAAATTTGGACTCAAGGAATTCGCTTTATCACATGTTGCGGTTAAAGAATCAGTATTCCCGTTTTCTCGTTTCCCCGGTGTTGATGTTTTGCTTGGTCCAGAAATGAAATCTACTGGTGAGGTGATGGGTATTGATACGGATTTTGCCCGCGCCTTTGCCAAAGCCCAACTAGCCAGTGGAACACGTCTCCCAAGTACTGGCACGGTTTTTGTTTCGGTGCGCGACAGGGACAAAGACGCGATTATTACACTTTGTGAGGAACTTACAGGTATGGGCTTCAAGGTTATTGCGACTCGTGGTACGGCTGCGGCATTACGTGCGGCCGAAGTCGCGGTAAGAACGATAAACAAGGTGGCTGAAGGTAGGCCACATTTGGTAGATGCGATCACCGATGGAGAGGTTGATCTAATCTTCAACACAACTCAGGGAGCGCAAGCGATTTCGGACAGTTTCAGTTTAAGGCATGCCGCGTTAATTAACGGCGTTCCATATTTCACAACTGTGGCTGGGAGCCGAGCCGCAGTAAGTGGAATTTCTGCCTTGCGCCGAGGTCCTCTTGAAGTAGCAACTCTTCAATCTTACACTTGAGTAAGGTCAACCAGAAGGAGCATGCCCAGGTGAGGCTGGATCAATCTGCCTCACGAACTGGAAAGAATTACGATGGAACGAATCCCCATGACAGCCGAAGGGCATGCGCGTCTTGAGACGGAGTTAAAACGATTGAAGACCGTGGAACGACCCGATGTAATTAAGTCGTTGAGTGCGGCCCGCGAACACGGCGATCTTGCCGAGAATGCCGAATATCACGCGGCGCGGGAACGCCAAAGTTTTATTGAAGGCAGGGTACGCGAACTAGAGGATAAATTAAGTCGTGCGGAGGTCATTGATGTCAGCAAATTGTCGGGCAAGGATGTCAAATTTGGTGCCACTGTGACCCTGGCCGATGAAGAAACTGACGAGAAGAAGACTTATCAGTTGGTGGGGGCTGATGAAGCTGATGTTAACGACGGCCGGCTTTCGATTACATCTCCTGTGGCACGGGCCTTAATTGGCCGAGGTATCGGCGATTCCGTACACGTCAATACTCCAAATGGAGGCCGTTCTTACGAAGTCATTAAGATAAATTATCGATGAATGCAGGCTCACCGGTGCACGGTGCCGTGAACTGATTGGGTTCTGATGAAATGCCGTCCGCTAGAAAAAGCGTGTGGGTGCTCGCTGACCAATATGTTGGCAATCTGAACCAGTGTATCGGTGTCGCTGATGCTTTGGGCTTGCCTCACGAGACCAAACGAATAAATTACAACAGGTGGGCTCGCCTCCCAAATTTGATGTTGGGATCGACGCTTGTTCATTTGTCCCGTGACGGTGTTTCTGAGATTCTAGCCCCGTGGCCCGATATCGTTATTGCGGCCGGCCGGCGCACGGTGCCTGTAGCAAGATCAATTAAGCGATCTTCTGGTGGTCGCACGTTTCTGGTTCAAACTATGTGGCCCGGTCCGCCTACCACAGATCTGGACCTGATTGCGACGCCGTTGCATGACCGAGTAAATGCACGTGACAACTTAATTCGTACTCTCGGCGCCCCTCACCACGTTACGCAGAAACGCCTCGAAACGGCTGCGGGGCTTTGGAGCGAACGTCTGGCGGACATTCCAAGTCCTCGCATTGCCTTGTTGGTTGGTGGGAATACTCGTCGCCACAGATTTACCCCTAAATTAGCGAGAAAGTTAGCTTCAGAGGTTTCGGATTTGATGGCTAAGTGTGGTGGTGGGTTGATGGTATCTACCAGCCGACGAACAGAGCAAGTTGCACGTGATGCTCTGGTGGAAAACATCGGGCACCAAAAAAAAGTATATATTTGGCGAGGTGAGAGCGGGGAAAATCCTTACCTCGCTTACTTAGCCTTGAGCGATGCGGTGATAGTGACTGGCGATTCTACATCGATGTGTACTGAGGCATGCGCGACGGGTCGGCCCGTCTATATTTTTGCCCCCTCCAGTGCGACTGCAGCCAAACATCAACGTTTGCATAAGCTTTTATACGACTATGGCAGTGCGCAGCCGCTATCGGCGGCATTTAATATGGATGGCTTTGTGAACTGGAGCTATGAGCCAATCAATGACGCCGCTATAATTGCTCAGGAAATTAATCGGCGCATTGGTAGATGAGCTGAACGTATATTTTAGACAAACTTTGAGAGAAATCACTAGTTTCCATGACACTTGCTATTGCGACTTTCAGCAACAAAAGTGGGGGTGAATGCCTTTTTAAGGCGCTTGGCCATCCATTAGTGGTGCCACGTATAGAGGCACTGCTCTCTGATCTTGGTCGAGCGGGTCCGGTAGCCATATACGACCCGAACAATGCCGTTTCCAGTCTCGCCGCTTTATACGCTATAGATTGTGTTCAGATCAGCAATATTTATGTCCAAAAGTTAGAGGAGCTAAATCGCGATGTCTTTGGACATAAGGTTCAACCTGTCTCGGCAATATCCGAAACACAGGCCAAAACCATTTTTGTAGCGTCCTATGATGCCGATCGTTTGATGCATCAAATTCAGCATTTACTTCCCAGTGGGATAAATTATGTGAGTCTCGATAGTGCCCGTCTGCCTGACGATATGCTGACCAACCACAACAATTATCTAACGCCACTCAATTTCGCTACTAATTTCGCTTTTTTTCGAGATTCTGCGGGTCTTCATACGCGCCTGGTATCTGCCAACTATTGGCATCGGTATGGTTCCCGTGGGGTCAAACTGTGGTTGCAACTGTTCGATCAGGCTGGTCGTGAATTGGCCTCATGGAACGAGTCGCTCCCCGATAACAGTGCCGGCTTTGCAATTGATAGCCGGGAGGTGCGCGCACGGTATGACACAGGCCCATTTTCGGGCCAGTTATTTGTACACGCCATTAATGTCACGGGGCATGACGTTGTCAAATATGCCCTGGATATTTACGACGATGACACAGACGCTGTGTCGTGCACGCATGATGCAAACGCGTGGCCGTCGGATCTATATGCCGGCTTACCAGCGCCCGCCGCGGGCGAACGAGTTACGTTGTGGGTCCAAAATAGTCACCCGATGGAGATCCCCGCAAACGCCATTGGGTTGACCAGGATGGGCAGTGAAGACGTGCGTTGGCTTGGAAAGAAAATTCCGCCTTTCGGCAGTTACGCTTTAGACGTCAGTGAACTCTTGCCCGATGTCACTTGGCCTGGACAGATCGAAATTCTAGCCGGGAAACATATGGTGCGTCCACGATATGAGATCGACACGGAGGTCAACCGACGAATAGCACACGTTAACGTTGAACGTACGGATATTGAGTCTGATGAGGCGCTTGCCGAGCTAAGTGTGCTGGTGGGAAAGGGTTACATTTTGCCGGCACCCGTTCTCCCCATGGGGCAATACGAAACAATGGTTCTGCCAACTCCTATGTCTACGGGGCAACTTGAGCTGGCGCTGAAGTTACTGGTTTACGATTCAGAAGGGAATGAAGTGCACGCGCACCGAATGGGGCGTCTTTCTCGTGATCACGCGGTAGCTTTGTCGGTGAATAGAATATTGACTGAGGCTGGCTCCGGTCTGGCTGATTTCACTGGTCACTTGGAGTTAACATATGATTTGACAGACGAAGCCGCGGCCGATGGCTGGCTGCACGCTCTGTTTCGGTACCGGAATATATCATCCGGTCATACGGCCGAGACTAGTTTCGGGTCGCATATGTTTAATTTGCCTGTGACGTACCGTAATGAACCGCAGTCGTACGGTGGTCCGGCTCCCGGCCTCAGTACCAGACTTTATCTACGACTAGGTTCGCCAATGCCCGACACTCTGTGCTGTTTGATTTATCCCGCTTCAATGCCGTGGCGTGCTCGCTCCGATACCGCAATCAGTCTAATTGATTCACACGGTATGGAAATTGCGTCCCGAAACTTTAAAATACCTTGTGGAGGTTCGCGCTTGTTTCGCGCAAGCGAAATATTTAATGCGGATCTCCGTGTTCGCGCTGGAGCTAACGGTTATGTTCAGGTTCGAGATTTGGGCTGCCGCCTATTTGGCTACCAAGGTCTGATTGATGACCAGGGTTCGTTTTCTCTAGATCACATGTTTGGTTTTTAGCCTTCAACCCACTTTGTGTTAGGACGCACTACACCTGATTACTTACTTCCTCGGGATACTACCTGTTTTCTGACAATATGAAGGAGGGCCTGCGCTAGAGTTCAATTTTTGTGGGTTAGTATTTATTCGAGATTATCGCTGTCGGCTAGTGTTCGCCGAGTTGGTACACTCGCGTAGGCGTTCCGTAATTGGTCTCGCTGCACTTCGAACGCAATTAGTTCAGGTCCTTTGAGCGATAGTCCAGTAGGTAACTTTACTCCCAAGGGATTGACCTGTTTCCCATTGATCAGCACCTCGTAGTGCAAATGTGGCCCTGTCGATCTACCTGTGGAACCGACATAGCCGATTACTTGGCCTTGTTTGACCCTTTTTGCACGCTGTATTCCCTTGGCGTACTTATTTAGGTGCGCGTACGCGGTTTGGTACTTGGGACCGTGGCGAAGCCGGATATATTTGCCGTAAGCACCGTTTCGGCCGATGTGTTCAATTACTCCATCGCCTGCTGCATAAATAGGAGTTCCACGAGATGCACCAAAATCAACACCTCGATGCATTTTTGAGTAACCAAGGGTCGGGTGTCTTCGTTTCCCATAGGTAGAAGTGAGACGAGCCCCATCTATCGGTGTGCGCATTAACGCTTTTCGTACACTTTGGCCTTGTTCGTCGAAGTAGTCCGTGAAGCCATCGCCCAGGGTAAAACGATATAGCCCCAGTTTGGTGCCGCTTAGAGTTAGTGCAGCGTAGAGAAGGGCACTGGCCCGCACGAGCTCTCCATTCTCATCTGTGTAGCTCTCGTAAAGCACCTCAAATTGATCACCTTTCCGGATGTCTCGCTGGAAATCGACATCGTAGCTAAAGATTCTAATCAGTTTTATCAGAACCTCAGTTGGTAATCCCATGGTTGCAGCGGTTTTGTATAGGCTATTTTGGATGGTGCCGACCGCCCGTCTATATTCTGGATTTAATGGGCGGCGTACGAGCCCAGAGACGAATCCCCCGTCCTGCATTCTGGCCACACGCAAACGCTGTTCAGAGTTTAAGTCTATTGCTAGTTCGGCGAGCCTTAGAGAGCCGGTTTGTTTATTTGCCTTTGAGTTGCTGATGAAGGCGAGAGCAACGCTCTGTCCAACTCGTAGTTTTCTTGGATCCACTATTTTCTGAGCGGCGGCAATTGCCGCGTTGGCGTCCTGCCGAGGTGCTCCGGCATGAAGCATTGTTTCGAACAAAGTATCGCCTGGTTCCAAAGCAACTTTTACCCTTTCAGCACCTTTTAGATTGACCAAGTCAGATTCCGCGGCATCGAATCCATAAAGCTCCCGTACAGGGGCGTTGTAGTTCCCGGTTGCTATTGCCGAGCGAGCTGCTTCAATTTTGCCCGCTAATTTTATCGCGCTAACCAAATCTTTGCCTGGAGCCTTCCGAGTTCGAAAGTGTTTGCCATCCAGCTCCATCACGATAGAGGTATGTTTGTTTATTCCGAGAACGATCCCGATGAGTCGATGTTGGCGTCCATCCTTATCGAACGTAATCACTAGCTCTTGCCCAGCTCGAATCAGGTCCGGGTCGTGGACCCCGCGCATACTTTGAACAGCTCGCCTCGCATCTTGCTTCAGGCTGCCCGCCTTCCGTAGCAAACCGTACAAAGTGTCTCCCTGGTTCACGTTTAGTGATTTCATCCGACGAGTTGTGGGTATCGCCCGGAACGTTTCATCAAGTGGTGCGAGTGTCTGTAGGACCGCAGCATTATTTTTAGTTTTTAAGGTGCTCGGTGATGTTAAAGTAGTTGCCAATTTCGGCGAAAGCTCGGCGGTTTTGGCTGCGAAAAATTCATTATCAGGTGGGCCCTCGGCGAAGCGGCCGTTTTTTGTGCGACCAATCTCAATTGTCTTTTGGTCTCGGCGGGGAACTATTACACCAGCGAGGGGTCGAGCACCGCCGTTTTTTTCGTAAAACAAAATTGTGAATTTTTGCCCTACGTGAAGACGGCGTAAGTTGATAAGTTTTCCTAAAGCTTCAACGGCATAATGTGTATCTGACTGATGTGCCCCCATAGATACGATGCGATTAAACAAGATGTCGCCTTTTCGCAACTGAAAGTCGTTTTGGACGTACGTGTGTTTTGATGGGTGTGTTGCGCTGTTTTCTAAAAGCTCAGAAGTGCCGTTTTTTTTTGAAATGAATTCGGCTTCTGTTTCCGGCGGCTGAGATTTTATTACTTTCGCAGACTGAACTGTAGTTGCAGAGGGGCTCTGATCAGAGGTGGGATCGAGCACACCGGTCAGCGGTTTATTTACGAATGTACCGTCGGACAGTCGACTTGCGGTAACAAACTTACCTGAGGCGATTTGCAGATCTAGAGCCAAAAGGTGCAGCTTTGACAATTCTTCGGGAATCGGCGCTAGCGTAACCGTAACGGTTTGACCAGGACGGAGTTTACGCAAATCCAGTTCCTTTGATACGGCTTCGCTTGCGAGCCTCGCGCTTCGAAGGTCGGCCCCAACAGTAAGTAATAACTCAGTCAGTGTGTCGCCACGCTGCACCACAATGTTCCGGACAATCCGACCATCATCACGCGGTCTGTTGTCATGAGACGCTGCATGGATGTTGCTAACTGCCCTATGAAAAGGGACCCTTTCTATTCGGAATCCACCGTTGTAGCTGCGGTCCAGCATCCATACTCGTGCACCCTCTTCGCCAAGGATCAAGCCCACGAATTCCAAGAGTCTGCCCGGAGTGGGGCTTGGCATGAAATATAGGCGTAAAGTTTCTCCTACTTGGAGGCTGCGTGGGTTGAATTTTGACGAAAGCGCATTTAAAGCGGTTCGAGCCACCGAAGCTGGGATGTCGGCATTTCTCAATATATGAAGCAGGGTGTCGTCGCGCCTTACACGCACTTTGTGCACGGTTAAGCCTGTCGTGCCTACCTGGATCGAGTTTACCGACGTACCGTCTTCCGCGGACAAAGCTCGCGCATCCTGGGAAGCCAGAGTTCTGGGATGATCTCTGGTTTCCGCAGTGTGAGAGGCCATTACGGCTATGGCTGCCAGAAACAAAACCTGTCGCATGGCGGCAAAAATACGCAAAACCCGGGGCTTTCTTAAATCGCGATTTGGCGGGTGGTTGAATAATTCAAGATCGTCTCTTTAATCTCGCATCGCGTTTCTGTCAGAATGCGCGGAGGCCTCCAAGTTTGTCAATAAAGTATTGTTTATGATAACAGATTCAGGGAATGAGCCGAACTTTCCAAAGGTTTTTTGATCCTGTGGCAAATGTAGTGTCAGTTCTGTTGACATACAGTTCAACCTCGCCGTATAAGGTGCCACCCGGCACCGTTTGATTTACGGTGCTGGTCTCGTCGCACGCGGGTGTTGCTTTCGTCATCGGTGGGGTTTGGCCCTCCCGAGTGAGGGTGTATCGCTTGCGGGTAAGCGGCGTGTGCTGTTTGAAAATGTAAATGTTGAAGGGATGCGCAGGCGGCGGCGCGTGGCGCTAACGCATTGGGCATCCTGCATATATCTCGAGACTTGAAGTCTCGGGGTAGATGCTCAATGTGCGTGCCAGAATTGATAAAGACTTTCGAAGTCCCAATGCTTGTCGTTGAGGGTTTTGATAGTCACCTCTCAACTTGAGAGTTTGATCCTGGCTCAGAACGAACGCTGGCGGCAGGCTTAACACATGCAAGTCGAACGAGAAGCCATCCTTCGGGGTGGTGGAAA
>PTKD01000039.1 GCA_002938115.1 Alphaproteobacteria bacterium MarineAlpha9_Bin7
TCGCCTGCTACGGCTGCTCCAAAATGGTAGCACAATTGCATTAGTTTGCGACGCCGGGACACCCCTTATCTCGGACCCGGGATACCGGTTGGTGAGGGAGACTATTGCTGCAGGAATATCGATAATTCCAATTCCCGGGCCTTCCGCCCCACTTGCAGCTCTTGTAGTATCGGGCTTACCAAGTAACAGGTTCCTATTTGTTGGATTTCTGCCATCCACGGGAGTCGCCCGTATAAATACGCTACATGAGCTTTGCGATCTGCCATCAACTTTGTTGTTCCTAGAGAGTCCTCGCCGACTGGCGGCCACCTTGCAGAACATGTTGGATGTCTTTGGCGAGCGAGAAGTCGCGGTAGCTCGAGAACTCACAAAAATCCACGAGGAAATCTCCCGCGGTCTATTAACGGAACTCACATCTCATTACCGGGACAAAGCGGCAGCAGGAGTAATTGTCCGAGGTGAAGTGGTGATCGTGGTAGCGCCGCCCGCAAAAACCCAAAACGACATCTTGGATCAAGCCCGTATTGGAGAACCAGATAAACTGCTCGGGGCAGCCCTTAAAAGCATGGGCACTAAGGAAGCGGCAGAAACAGTTGCGCGCGCCACTGGCCTTAGCCGACGGAAGCTTTATGCGCGAGCCCTATTGTTAATAAACGCTCGAGATTGAAACGGGAATAGCGTCGCCAATCCCAAAATTATTGGGCCTTGCTATAAACAGAATATTCAAGGCGGGTAAACTCTTTACCTAAATGCTTCTTGCACTACGCACCAAGTTCGGCGCATGTTTTACGCCGCTTAGTGGTGTACGAGCCGCTTGTATTTTGTGGGCTATCCATGCGCCAACGACGGCCCACCATACTACATGGGACGCATATGATTTCCGTAAGCAAGAAAACACTGCCATACATGAGCCCGATCACAGCGATGTTGTGTGGCGTTATCCTTGTATTTCAATGTGCCTGCACACCCGTAGGTACAGCGATCGGAGCAAGTGCAAGAGCAGGCATTGCTTTAGCAGAGGAAAGACCGATAAACACTTTGATAAACGACACTGCTATTATGGTGGAAGTCAACACACGACTATTATCGGCGTCATTTGAAGAGTTGTTTTGGACCGTTAATACTATCGTTTTTGAGGGCCGGGTGTTGCTAACAGGTTGGGTTGCGACCAACGCTCTTCGCGACCAGGCAAACGAAATAGTGTGGACAATAGATAGTGTGCGCGAAGTGCTCAATGAACTGAACGTAGGCGAGGGGGGCAATATAGCCGACACAGCGAGAGACAAATTAATCACAGCCTCGCTGCGCAGTAAAATTCTTGGTGATCAAAAAGTCGCTGGCATCAACTACAAAATCAACACACACAACCGCGTCATTTATTTAATTGGAGTTGCCCGCACCCAAGACGAGCGTAACCTGGTGATCGCACACGCTCGTGAGGTCAGATATGTTCGTGAGTTAGTAAACTATGTTTTGCTAATTGAAGACCCGCGCCGAGCCGAGTAGCCTTCCGGCCCCGACGGAGGATGGAGGTCGTTAATGGGTTTTATGGTCGCCATACAAATGGACCCGATCGAGAATATCGATATCTCCGCTGATTCGACCTTCGCAATCGCCCTAGAAGGTCAGGCGCGTGGCCATAAGTTATTCCATTATCTACCTCACGCCCTCACGTTTGCGTCCGGTCATCTGAGCGCCAGAGCCCACAGTCTCGAGTTACGCCCAAAGGCTGGAGACCACTATTCGTTCGGGCCCGAGGAAGTCCTCGACCTTTCAAAGGTCGACGTGATCCTCATGCGTCAAGATCCACCGTTCAACATGGCGTATATCACCACTACGCATCTCTTGGAACATGTCCAACCTGAGACCCTTGTAGTCAACGACCCGGTTGCGGTGCGCAATGCGCCCGAAAAACTGCTCGTCACGAAGTTTCCGGACCTGATGCCGCCGACAATAATTACCTCGGACGGCAACTCTGTGACGAAATTTCGAGCGGAACACCGGGATATTGTTATAAAGCCGTTATTTGGAAATGGCGGCGCTGGTGTGTTCCATCTAGGCCCCAACGACGAAAATTTAAGTGCTTTGGTCGAAATGTTTAATAACACCTGGCAAGAACCAATGATGGTGCAGCGGTACCTCCCAGAGGTCCGAGTTGGTGACAAAAGAATTATATTAATAGACGGCGAAGCAGCGGGCGCCATAAATCGAGTGCCGCCCTCAGGTGAAGCGCGCGCCAACATGCACGTGGGCGCGCAAGCAGAGCCTGCAGATTTAACGGATCGAGAACGCGAAATTTGCAGCGTCATCGGCCCACTCCTAAAAAATCAGGGGCTTATCTTCGTGGGAATTGACGTAATCGGAGGTTACCTAACCGAGATCAATGTCACGTCCCCGACGGGTCTTCAAGAGTATGAGCGCTTTACTGGGACTTCGTTGTCAGCCCGTATTTGGGAATCGATTGAGGCGCGATTCCAATAAAACATTGAGTTTGCACCACGACGATGTCAAGGCCTCATGGTGAGGGTTAAACCACCATCCACGATCAGTTCTATGCCAGTGATGTATCGGGATTCATCAGAAGCCAAAAACACCGCCGAGTTTGCAACGTCCCACGCATCTCCCATCTTTCCCATTGGGCAAAGAGCATCACGTTCAGCGATCATCGCGTCGACATCCTCATAGGCCCCGGACACGGCACCCCTGATGAGGGGAGTATCCATAAGGCCAGGTAATATTGCATTACAGCGAATGTGGTTTTTGGCGTATTGGGTCGCGATACTCCGGGTAAACGCGTTGACAGCACCTTTTGAGGCCGAATAGGAAACACAGGGGTAACCAAGGGAAAAGAACGAAGCGATCGACGACACGTTAATGACCGACCCATCCCCGGCCTCAACCATATGTGGCAAAACATTCCTGCAGGTTAGATACATGCTCTTCACGTTAACATCTATTAACCTGTCCCAATTTTCTTCTTGTATTTTTTCGGGACCGCCCGGCTCAACAATGCCCACATTGTTATGGAGCACATCAATGTGGCCGTAAGCCTCCATACACGCCGATACTAACTGGGCCACCGCATCACTATCTGTCACGTCAGCTCTGAAGACGACGCAGTCACCCCCTTCCTCGTTGATGATTACTCCAGTTTCATTGACGGACTCGAGATTTATGTCCACCGCAAACACTCGCGCGCCCTCACGCGCAAATTGGACCGCACAGGCTTTCCCGTTGCCCCAACCTGGTCCCGACGACCCAGCACCCGTGATAATTGCAACCTTGCCTTCTAGTCTTTTACGCATATCCCACCTCATAGCCGAGCACTAATCACCTAGATTCCGACCTAATGCCAAAGGGGAAAAAGGCTGACCTCCGACCCCCAAACAAAATGCTTGGGCCTCACCCATACGGACTACTGCGCCTGATCTCCACGGCAAGCAGCTTTCTCTCCTTAATGCGGCGGCCTGACTCCTCCAAGTTTTCGGCCACCAAATATATGGCTGTGAAAATGCAAAACTTCCTGATTCGCGTCTGCTCCGCAATTGGTAACTACACGATAGCCGGTCCCAGCAACACCGAGTTTTCTCGCTACCGCACCGACAGCGCGAACGTACGCTGCCAACTCCGCATCACTCGCACGCTCGGAGAAATCATCGATCGATATGTACGCACCTTTAGGAATCACCAACACGTGAACTGGTGTGAGTTTGCCGATGTCGTGAAAAGCCAACACATGTTCATCCTCGTAGACCTTCTCGGCAGAAATTTCCCCCTTCAGTATGCGTGCAAAAACATTTGTGTTGTCATAAGTCATGGCCATTGCTCTTGATTATTATTTCCCTTTCCCGGAGCCTCCGCAGACACACCTATTAACCTTTCCCAGCCTTTTTAGCGTTTAGACCCGAAATACCCTCACGACGACTAAGTTCGGCATAAATGTCGGCTGGGGTCAGCCCTTTATCGGCCCACAACACCATCAAATGGAACAAAAGATCGGCGCTTTCCGAGATCAGTTCGTTTTTGTCATTGCTCAGCGCCGCGAGAACAGTTTCGATCGCCTCCTCTCCGACCTTCTGTGCAATTCGAGATGTGCCCGACTTAAATTGCTGGGCAACATAAGATTCCTCTGGATCGTGTCCACGGCGACTTAGAATGACGGAAAACAATCGATCCAATATCACTCCACCAGGATCAGCCATAAAGTTGCTCCGGATCAATCAAAACTTCACGTGTCCGCGTAGTGCCATTTTCCTTAGCCGACGTAAAGAAACAACTCCGTCTCCCCGTGTGACAAGCGACGCCTATTTGGTCAACCAACGCCAGTAGCGTGTCCCCATCACAGTCTATACGCATTTCCACTAGGCTCTGCACTTGACCTGACAGCTCGCCCTTGCGCCAGAGCGTGCCGCGGCTGCGTGAAAAATAGCAAAGACGGCCTGAGGCAAGGGTCTCGCTCACAGCTTCTAAATTCATCCAAGCCAGAGTCAAAACCTCACCCGAATCGTGTTGCTGCGTTATGACGGGAACTAGGCCATCTTCGTTGAACCGAACCAAATCAAGAAATTTATCGCTCATGGTGTTTTTTCCATCACAACAGGTTGTGCCCATGCGCGGAGCAACAGATTAAAAATCTCATGTCATCAACCTCTAAATCGTTACCGCTCATATCATGACCCGACCGAGCAGGTCTGCCACCCCCTTATTCACAGTCTCACCGACAGCCCCGCCCGGTGCATGTGCTCCTTGGCTTGTCTCACGGAGTATGTGCCAAAGTGGAATATAGAGGCAGCAAGAACGGCGTTCGCATGCCCATCTCGAGCAACTTCCACTAAGTGATCAAGATTACCAGCCCCACCCGAGGCAATTACGGGAACCGTAACCATATCCGCAACGGCTCGTGTTAAGGCCAAATCAAAACCAATCTTCGTGCCATCTCTATCCATGGAGGTCAGTAAAATTTCGCCGGCACCAAGGCGGGTTATGCGTCCAGCCCAGTCCAGAACATCGATCCCCGTCGACTCCCGCCCACCGTGCGTAAATACCTCCCACTGTCCCGGCTTACAAGCCTTTGCATCAATGGCTACAACAATACACTGCGCCCCGAATTTAGCTGCTGCTGAAGCAACGAGTTCGGGCTCGATCACCGCTGCAGTGTTAATGCAAACTTTGTCTGCACCAGCCATTAGAAGCTTACGAATGTCCTCTATACTTCGTACCCCGCCCCCCACGGTCAGGGGCATGAAACAGGCGTCGGCCGTTCTTGCAACGACATCGAGAATTATATCACGGCGATCGCTGGAGGCGGTGATGTCCAGAAAGCAAAGTTCGTCTGCACCGGCCGCATCGTATACGCCTGCCTGCTCAACTGGGTCTCCCGCGTCAATCAAGTTCACAAAATTTACTCCCTTAACC
This sequence comes from Alphaproteobacteria bacterium MarineAlpha9_Bin7, assembly GCA_002938115.1. Classification (GTDB taxonomy): domain Bacteria; phylum Pseudomonadota; class Alphaproteobacteria; order UBA7887; family UBA7887. The sequence goes on from PTKD01000039.1 coordinate 5,416, forward strand.
ACGCGGCCATCGCTAACATCGAGACACGGAATAATGCGGGTCTTAAGTGTGCTTTTCACGTTGACACCAACTCCAGCGCAGCATCCATATCCAACCGACCATCGTAAAGAGCTCGCCCGGAAATCACACCAATGACACCATCCGGCTCAAGTTCCTTGACCGCGCGTAAATCTTCCAGAGAAGCTACACCACCAGAAGCGATCACCGGCGTAGAAACACTCTTTGCAAAAACTTCAGTGGCGGCGGTATTGACTCCAGTCATAGCGCCATCGCGGTTAATATCGGTGTAAATAATCGCTGCAACGCCGGCGTCCTCGAACCGACGGCCAAGCTCTAAATCCGATATATCCGACTGCTCAACCCATCCCTGAACTGCCACTCTGCCTGCCCGTCCATCAATACCAACAGCAATCCGTCCTGGAAAAACACGGCACGCATGCTTAACCAGAGCGGGATCATGCAACGCTGCCGTGCCAAGTATAACCCGCTCTATGCCAGCCTCCAGCCAAGTCTCTACCGAATTAAGGTCCCGTATGCCACCACCCAGCTGTATCCGCATTTTGGAGGCAGCAACAATTTCTCCCACAACATTTCCGTTAACTGCACGCCCTTCAATTGCCCCATTTAGATCCACCACATGCAGCCACTCGAAACCCGCAACAGAAAAAGCACGAGCCTGGCGCACCGGGTCGTCAGAAAATACTGTCGCCGTGGCCATATCGCCTTGGAAAAGGCGCACGCAGGTCCCGTCTTTTAGATCTATCGCCGGAAATAGGATCATGGTTAGAAACTAGATTAAGTCCTTGACGTAAAAATATCCCGCTACCAACTCACCATTAACCATATGATACTTGTTAAGCGTTCCCCACCGCTGATACCCGCACCCTTCATATAGATCTATGGCTCTTGCCTGCGTTGCCCGCACATCTAGTCTCATCACACTCAGCGCCGCTTCTTTAGCGCCTTGCTCGGCCGCCTCCAGAAGCATTTTGGCCAAGCCATGCCCACGCGCCCAAGGAACCACGAAATGTGTGTCTATAGAGGCTGAGAAAATCCCGGCTTCAAAATTGGGTGCCGGCTTCAATAATTGGATTGAGCCACCGACTGTGCCGTCAAGCCTGCCGATAAACAGATCGCGTTCGGGTACGAGCAGTACGCCCTTCCAATAGGCCTCAAGCCTTTGGTGTGACGGCGGCCGTACCCAGCCGAAACCAATGCCATCACGAATAGCTTCTTCGGTCGCATCACACAAATCCACAAGATCCCCACGCCTCAGTTCCTCGGACAATGCCACTGTAAGGTCCGGCATTATGGATGCCATGAAAGGAAGTTAGAGATAAATTTCAGACCAGCCGACTGGCTCTTTTCCGGATGAAACTGCGCCCCAATCATATTGTCTCGGCCAACCACAGCACAGATTGGCTCACCGTATTCAGTATACGCTAGGTTCTCCCCCTCATCTTCACACCTTAGGTGATAACTATGTACAAAATAGAAATCCGTGCCATCTTCTAGCCCTGTGAGAACTGGGTGTGCCCCCCGGATAACTATTTCGTTCCAACCCATGTGCGGAACCTTAAGCGCACCATCGCGTAGGCCAATGACCTCTCCCTGAACCCAACCCAGCCCACGATGGAAACCATTTTCGTGTCCGAACTCCGCCATTAGTTGCATGCCGACGCAGATACCAAGGAACGGTCGGCCAGCGTTTATTACGACTTCATGCAATGCAGCACGCATGCCCGGTAAGCCATCGATACTCGCCAGACAATCAGCAAAAGCGCCAACCCCTGGTAAAACAACTCTCTCAGCCCGCGTGACCTCATCGGCGTCCGCCGTTACCACCACTCGCGCGCACATCGCACTTTCCGCCACAGCTCGCTCAAACGCTTTGGCCGCAGAGCGTAAGTTTCCTGAGCCATAATCAACTATGGCTACGGTCATGAGCCAAAGTCCAGAAACAGGGAGGAGCTATCCACACTTTTATCAAGAAACCGTTGAACCGCCGACACATAATCTCTGGCGCTCACGACACCCGTTACTTGAAAACCTTCCCTCGCTAGCTCTGTGCGCCGCCAATCATTGCCATGAAAACCGACTGCTACCCGCCAACCCAGCACAACAACTAGCAAAAGTGGCGCGGCAATCACTTGCCAGTAACCTATTATGCAGAAGACGCAAATGGCCGCCGCTAAAACCCAACACGTTCGCCATGCACGATGATGCACCGCCCAAAAAACATCAAACAAGAAGGCCGGCCAGGAGAATCCTTCCTTGACCAGTACCAGGTGCTTTTGGCCCGATTTTTGTAGCTGTATGTGGACGGTGTAGAAACGCACAGCAGCTTAATTCTCAGATTCCTCGGCGCCAACGTCTACTAGTTTGCCCTTTGTAGACGGCACCGCCCGGCCGAGACGCGGATCCATCGCCATCGCTGCACGCAGAGACCGCGCCAAGCCTTTGAAGCAGGATTCCACGATGTGGTGGGTGTTCTCACCATATAGATTTTCAACATGCACAGTTGCACCCGCTGCTTGAGCGAACGCTTGGAACCACTCCTTGAACAGTTCTGTATCCATTTCCCCCAATTTCGGCCTGGATACACTTACATTCCAAATGAGATATGGACGATTGGATAAGTCCAAAGCGACTCGGGTTAGCGTTTCATCCATTGGGATCAATGCTGATCCATAACGTACTATCCCACGCCGATCACTTAAAGCTTTACTCACTGCTTGACCAATCGCGATACCTGTGTCCTCCGTAGTGTGGTGATAATCAATGTGCAAATCACCTTTGGCGCGCACAGTCAAATCAATCAGGCTATGGCGGGAAAGCTGCTCCAACATATGGTCCAGAAAACCTATGCCAGTCTCGACGTCGTAGGCGCCCGCGCCGTCCAGGTTCACAGTAGCCTGTATTTGTGTTTCATTTGTGCTTCGTTGTACCGTAGCCTGGCGCATGGCTTTACCTGCGTTTTGCCGGAGCGTTCTATATTTTATCAAGAACCGGCCGACTAGGCCAGTCGGGCCATTATAATCTATAAAGCACGTTTTTACACTTTCGACGCAAACGCAATCCCGGGTATGCTCGCGCAGACCTGCAAATATAGTAGCCAGTAGGTCCTTGACGTTGGAAACTATACAACCAAGATTTAAGGCTGACTTATTGGCACCTCGGTACTTTCAATCTCTAATTTTCAGCAATGCCCTATTCCCAAAAACAAAACATGCATGCAACCACAATCTTGTCTGTCCGTAAAAACGATACGGCAGTAATAGCTGGGGACGGTCAGGTAAGCTTTGGCGAGACCGTGATCAAAGCTAACGCTCGCAAAGTGCGCCGACTTGGTGATGGTACAATTGTAGCTGGCTTCGCTGGTGCAACCGCCGATGCTTTTACTTTATTTGAGCGTTTGGAAGCAAAGTTAGAACAATATCCTTCACAACTTATGCGAGCTTGTGTGGAGCTCGCGAAGGATTGGAGAACGGATCGTTACCTACGCAGGCTGGAAGCAATGATGGCCGTCTCCGATGCGAAGACGTCCCTCATGCTATCGGGAAACGGGGATGTACTTGAGCCTGATGATGGCCTTATTGGGCTCGGTTCCGGCGGCGCCTATGCGCTGGCGGCAGCGCGGGCACTCATTGACATTGACGATTTAGACGCAGAGAAAGTGGCCCGCAAGGCGATGTCTATCGCGGCCAATATTTGTATTTACACGAACGAAAATGTGATTGTGGAAGCGATTAAAACTTCAGGTCACCAGTCGTGACAGCGTTTACGCCGCGTGAAATTGTTTCCGAGCTGGATAGGTTCATTGTGGGACAAGAGGATGCGAAACGTGCAGTTGCAATAGCTTTACGTAACCGATGGAGACGCCAGCAACTGTCGGATGACTTGCGCGAAGAAGTGCTGCCAAAGAATATTTTGATGATAGGCCCCACAGGTGTAGGAAAAACCGAAATAGCCAGAAGGGTTGCAAGATTAGCCCAGGCCCCCTTTATAAAAGTTGAGGCGACAAAATTCACAGAAGTGGGCTATGTGGGGCGAGACGTAGAATCGATTGTCCGTGACCTCGTCGAGATCGCACTTAATATGGCTCGCGAACGCATGCGTAAGGAAGTGGAGGCTCGTGCGCATGGCGCTGCTGAGGAGCGAGTTGTAGACGCTCTGGTGGGTGACAAGGCCGGCGATGATACCCGCCAGAAATTTCGTAAAATGCTTCGTGACGGTGACCTCGACGACCGTGAGATAGCCCTGGAAGTGCAGGAGTCGAACTTCCCAGGCATGCCAACTTTCGATGTCCCAGGAATGCCTGGTGCCCAGATGGGCATGATTAACCTCAATGAAATGTTAGGAAAAGCCTTAGGGGGCCGAACGCAAGAGAAGAAATTGTCGGTAGCCGACAGTTATGAACTTCTGATTGCAGAGGAAAGTGACAAACTGCTTGATGAAGAAAAACTGCTGCGCGAAGCACTCCGTGCTGTCGAGGATACTGGGATCGTGTTTCTCGATGAGTTGGATAAAATTTGTGCTCGCTCCGAACGTATGGGAGCGGAAGTGAGCCGCGAGGGTGTGCAACGTGATTTGCTGCCTCTGATTGAAGGTACAGTGGTCGCCACGAAACATGGCCAGGTTCGGACGGACCATATTCTGTTCATTGCGTCGGGAGCATTCCACACTGTCAAACCGTCTGATTTACTGCCGGAACTGCAGGGCCGGTTGCCTATCAGAGTTGAATTGAGACCCTTGGACCGCGACGATTTAGTACGCATCCTTAAAGAACCCGAAAATAGCCTGCCTCGTCAATATTCAGCACTGATGGCCACCGAGGAAGTAACCCTCAATTTCACTGAGCCGGGCATAGATGCCATAGCAACACTAGCCAATGAAGTGAATCTAGGGGTGGAAAATATCGGTGCCCGGCGTCTTCACACCGTGATGGAGCGCCTCCTTGAGGAGATCAGTTTCAGCGCAACAGACAAGGCCGGATCAACTCTCATAGTCGACGACAAATTCGTCCAGGAGAATATAGGAAATCTGGTCCGGGATGCGGACCTCAGTAAGTTCATCCTCTAAACAGGGTAGACGCCAGCGAACTCGGTTGGGCGGTGCTATCGTTTCCTCAACTAACGTTGCTTCCTCAGTAACACGTAGACTGCTCCGTCACCGCCATGCTGCGGCCGAGCAACTTGGATCGCAAGAACACGGGCTCTGTTCACTGATTCATTAAGCCAGCTTGGCACCATAGCCTTAAGTATACCGCCGTGCTCACGGTGCGTCCCTTTCCCTGTAATCACGAGAAGACAGCGGTGGCCCGCAGATTGTGCTCTCTCCAGCGCAACGCTAAGTGCCGTATGTGCTTCTGGCTGGGTCATTCCATGAAGATCAATCCGTGCGTCGATAGGAATTTGTCCGCGTCTCAATTTCTGCGCCATCCGCTTATCGAGGCCGGCCCCAATCGGTACCTCAGGCGACCCCGTTGGAGGTGTTTTAATTATAGGCACCGAATCTTTTGCTTTATCGTGTCCTGTTCCCTCTTGCCTCTGTGAAGACGGAGGTTCTGTGTCCGCACGGTAAATTCGACCTGGCAGAACTACATCACGTTTTGTCACTTCCCTCCAGAGCTCTATCTCTTCTCCACGTAAGCCTTTGGACGAGCGCGACTTCGGATCATTCGCTTGTGTCATCAGCCCTCACCGGATACCCGCTGTATCACTTAAGCCTACGAAATAAAACAGAGCACTCGTGGCAAATTGCCGACATATGGCACGTCTTATACAGTAAAATTTGTTGTGGCGCCCACTTCGATAAAATGAAAAACGCGCCCAGCTTCCATGTTGCAGGAGCTGTGGCCCACTTCTCGAGTAGGTTAGGAGTCTTAGGCAAGAAGCTCTCAACCTCTTGTACCGCACTCGTCGAAACATGATAAACATCTGTTCCCAGGCGCAACAACTTAATTACTGGGTTTCAGCGCGGCCCCGCGGCAATAAAAGATAATAACGTCCCTCATGCTTCATACGCCCAGCGACTTCGGCCGCATCTGGACCTGCGCCCCAAAACACGTCCCCTCTTACGGCACCCCGGATTGCACCACCTGTATCCTGTGCAATCATCAGACGCCTCACAATCTCATCCCCACCCTTTACGGTTGGTGCCTTTGTTTCGACCCACATCGGCACACCGAGAGGGATAAAGCGATTGTCAACAGCGAGAGATCGGCGCGGCGTCAATGTCACATTCTGGGCACCGATTGGGCCATCTTGATCGACGATACGGAAGAATATGTACGACGCATTACGGTTGAGCATGTCGCTGGCTTGACCAGGATGCATCTCCAACCAAACCCGAATAGACTGCATTGACACCGCATCGGGCGTCAGCGCTCCATCATTAATCAGCTCTCTCCCTATCGACGTGTAGGGATGCCCGTTCTGGCCATCGTAGCCCAGCCTCATTATCCCACCGTCCGGCAGTACAATGCGACCAGAGCCTTGGACGTGCATGAAAAACGCGTCAATCGGATTGTCTACCCACATTATTTCCAGTCCCTTGTCACCAAGCGCCCCAGAGACGATCTCGGCTC
>PTKD01000004.1 GCA_002938115.1 Alphaproteobacteria bacterium MarineAlpha9_Bin7
CTGAGATTTCTCCGAATTTTTGAATGGGTCTGTTTAGGTGGTACTAGACGTGGGCGGCCTGGGATGTTCGTCGATGGGATATATACGGCTGGTGCTTCTCTCTAACTAAGGAATCAGCTGGAAATATTCGTCCTGAAACGACTGGCGACATTTAGTATTAAACCTTTTGTTTATGGAATGACGCCGAAGACATTGTTTGCCAAAAATAGCTAATACCGAGTTGTTTTTGTCCCCCAAGTCAATGTTAGTCTACGACCTGTCCAAAGAGTGAGAGACAAGATAATGGAGATAAAGGAGTTTCTCTTACCCGAAGCCGTAAAACTTAATCTTAAAGTCACAAATAAGAAACAAGTGCTCCAAGAATTGTCCCGGACAGCGCACGTGCATTCAGGCGCTAATGAAAGAGACATTCTCAACTCGCTAATCGAGCGGGAACGCTTGGGGACTACCGGAGTTGGTCGTGGTGTTGCGATACCTCATGGAAAAGTAGTTAGCCTAGACCATTTGTGCGCCGTCTTTGCCCGACTCCAATCTCCGATCAATTTTGATTCAGTCGACGACGAGTCTGTCGATCTGATTTTTCTGTTGCTCGCACCATTCTCACAAGAACACGTTCACTTAAAGGCACTAGCGAAGATCTCACGCTTGCTACGAAGCGACACTATGTGTGCCAAACTACGCGGCAGTACATCCGCTGACGCCCTCTATGCGCTTTTAGTGGAGACCCAAACGGAAGGAAATACAGGCTGATAGTAGACTCTCCAAATTCACAAACGGTACGCAATAGAGAATTTACAAGTTTCCTAATATCATCTGATACGTCTGAAGACATGAAAGAAATTTGTCGATGATCGATGCTTTGAGCCACTGATAACTAAAGCCATTGACGGAGGCCTCAACACGCTTATTTATTGGATGTACTCATGATATCGGTTTTCTGGTGTTCGTTTTTAATGAATATACACATAAAGGTGGGCAATTAATGTCAGGAGCAACACTTAAGGCGCCAAACTACCGTAACGCGCAACAACACAAAATCTAAGGGGTAATGCCGTGCCAAAGGCTCATTTACTTTTGGTTACGGGGCTGTCAGGCGCTGGGAAAAGTACAGCTCTTGCTGCGCTTGAAGACCTTGGTTATGAGGTGGTGGATAATCTGCCATTGAGTTTGTTGCGCACTTTGTTAGATGGGTCTGGCGAAAATGCTACGCTCGCGGTCGGCACCGATTCGCGCACCGTAGGATTTTCTTCCGATCTTCTTTTGTCGGAGATAAATGAACTTAAACAGGTTTCTTCGATAAACGTCGCTTTGATCTTTCTCACGTGTGATACTGATGTATTACACCTCCGTTTCACTGAAACCAGGAGACGCCATCCGTTGGCAATTGATAGACCCGTGACGGACGGTATCCTTCACGAACGCCAACTGATGAGGCCCTTACTGGATCGAGCGGACCACGTATTCGATACGTCGCATCTGAACGCCAGTGATTTGCGCGTACTAGTCAATGGCTCCTTCTCTCTAACTGGCGGACCTCCATTGACAATCAGCATAACGTCCTTCGCATTCCGTCAAGGCTTGCCAAGGGAAGCCGATCTAGTCCTCGATGTACGTTTCCTCACCAACCCACATTACGTCGAAAAGCTTAGAGCAAGGACGGGGCTCGATGAAGATATCGCAGAATATGTTGAATCGGATCCAGATTTTGCAGGATTTTTTACCAGACTTTCTGAAATGATAATTCCCTTGCTGCCCAGGTATGCGGCAGAAGGAAAGCGCTACCTTACAATTGCCATTGGTTGCACCGGGGGTCGCCACCGTTCCGTAGTTGTTGCCGAACATTTGGCGAAGCATTTGATCGAAGCAGACTTCCCAGTTCAGGTGCGCCACCGAGATTTAAATCAAATAGCTACTAAATCCAGAAACATCGGTTAGTTCTGGACTGCCTCCAAAGTGTACGTCGCAACATTTACAAAATAGCTGGCCTTGTTTCGAACTCCAACATATGAACGTCTACGACGAAGTGCTAGACGCAGGAGCTGCCATAAATAGGTAAAAGGCCTCAAAGTGATTTTATGCCGCTCTACTTCCTAGACCTGGCTTGTCGGGGCCGCAGGGCATTGGTATATCACCGGGACCCGTAATTGGGCACCTCAGACTGGCCCTCACGAAATTTGGAAGGTCCGCACCACATTGACACGCGTTAGGAATCTATAAATGACCACATTTTCGGACTACAAGGTTGCTGATATGTCGTTGACAGATTGGGGACGGAAAGAAATTAATATTGCACAGTCGGAGATGCCTGGGCTGATGGCACTCCGCAACGAATACGCTGGCAAACTTCCACTTAAGGGGGCACGAATCGCGGGCTGTCTGCATATGACCATCCAAACTGCGGTGTTAATCGAAACGCTGCTAGACTTGGGTGCGGAAGTACGCTGGAGTTCATGTAACATCTTTTCAACTCAAGACCATGCTGCAGCGGCTATTGCCAGCTCCCATATTCCGGTGTTTGCCTGGAAAGGCCAAAACGAAGAGGAGTTTTGGTGGTGCATTGAAAAAACTATCCAAGGACCAGAAAACTGGACACCTAACATGCTCTTGGACGACGGGGGCGATTTGACCAAACTCATGCATGACAAGCATGGAGATTTGTTATCGAAGGTAAAAGGCCTATCAGAAGAAACTACCACTGGCGTGCATAGGCTGTACGACATGGAAAAATCTGGAACATTAGGGGTTCCTGCATTCAACGTGAACGATTCGGTGACAAAGTCAAAGTTCGATAATCTATATGGCTGCCGAGAAAGCCTTGTTGACGGCATCCGTCGTGCAACCGACGTAATGTTGGCAGGAAAAGTAGCGGTGGTATGCGGCTACGGCGCTGTTGGAAAGGGTTCAGCTGAGTCACTACGTGCCGCCGGTGCGCGAGTCCTCGTCACGGAAATAGACCCAATCTGCGCCTTGCAGGCCTCTATGGAAGGCTTCGAGGTCGTAACCATGGACCAGGCCGCGGCGCGGGGAGACGTTTTCGTAACCGCCACAGGAAACATCGACGTCATCACAGTGGAGCATATGCGGGAAATGAGGGACCTTGCTATAGTATGCAATATCGGCCACTTCGATTCGGAAATTCAAATTGATGCTCTGAACAATATGAAATGGACCGAGATTAAACCGCAGGTCGACCAGGTAGAATTTCCTGATAACAAACGATTAATAGTGCTGGCCAAAGGAAGACTTGTGAATCTTGGTTGCGCAACCGGCCATCCGAGCTTCGTGATGAGTGCATCGTTTACCAATCAAGTGCTTGCTCAAATCGAGCTCTGGAATAATTCTACAGCATATGACAAGAAAGTTTATGTGCTGCCCAAACATTTGGATGAAAAAGTAGCCTCACTTCATTTGGAAAAGGTGGGGGCCACTTTAACTTCACTCTCTGTGAAGCAAGCGGAATATATCGGAGTGGCAAAACACGGGCCGTTCAAGCCTGATCATTATCGCTATTAGCATTTGATTTATGTTACGCGGTAATATCGGGAATGAACCCGATTAAGAGAGTCGCCCACATTAAAACACTAGAGTTAGTAATCCAGTTACCTGACTTAAGTACCACTCAACAGTTCGCGAGCGCGATTGCGTCTATTGTGCAACCCGGAGACGTGATCGGGCTAAAAGGCGCTATCGGAGTTGGCAAAACAACCTTTGCACGCGCTGTGATTGGGGCACTCGGTGGCTGCGAAGAAGTACCTAGTCCAACGTTCACACTGGCCCAAATCTATCATCTTGACCATGTCACGGTGTGGCACTTTGATCTCTTTAGGCTTAAGCAACCTGCGGATATTTATGAATTGGGCATTGAGGAAGCGATGATTGACGGCATATCGCTAATAGAATGGCCCGAAAAAATGGCCTTCTGTAATTCCCCGAATCACATGGAAATCGAATTTTCTTTCTGCGCAGACGAAACACGAAAAGCGACGTTATTGGCGCACGATGATTGGCGCAATCGCCTAAGCAAGCTGGCCTGGTCGAGCGATGGATAGATCAAAACGACGTGATGAATTCCTCGCCGAACATGGTTGGAAAGGGGCAAACATCGTAACACTCGCTGCCGACGCTTCGTTTCGCTGTTATTACCGTCTCGAGTTGTCAGGACAGAGTGTGGTTCTGATGGATGCTCCACCGGCCCACGAGGACACCCGCCCATTTGTAGCTGTCGCGCAATATTTGCTAAAATTAGAATTGAGTGCGCCTAGAATCCTAGGTCAGGACACCAGCAGCGGTTTTCTTCTGATTGAAGATTTGGGCGATGGGAAATTTAATAGTTTGCTAGAAAATACTGACAAACCGGATTTTCTTTACGAGCGCGCAATAGATGTTTTATGTGTACTCCACAGAGCCGAACCACCTGCCTGGCTATCGCCCTACGGACACAAACTTCTTTTAGCTGAAGTAGATCTTTTGATAGACTGGTACTGGCCAACCATAACTGGCACTACTATCGATTCCTCAACACGTACGGCTTACAGCAACGCATGGATCGAAGTATTTTCTGCGATTGAGTTTGGGCCACCAGTTACCGTTTTACGAGATTATCACTCGGATAATTTAATGTGGCTTCCGAATAGAAATGGCGTTGCAGCAGTGGGATTACTTGATTTCCAAGATGCGCTAGCCGGTTCACCGGCATACGATTTGGTATCGCTGCTCGAAGATGCACGTCGAGACGTCTCGGATACTCTTGTAGAGAATATGATCCAACGTTACGTATCCGCGACTGGTACACCTTGGTCCTACATCGAGAAAGCGTACTCAGTCCTAGGGGCACAACGCAATTCTAAGATCATTGGCATTTTCACTCGGCTTTGGCGGAGAGATAAAAAGGCCGCGTATCTTACCTTAATTCCCAGGGTGTGGCGCCTGCTTGAAAACAATTTAACGGATCCATTGCTCGCACCAGTCCGCATTTGGTTTGACCAACACCTACCAAAATATTTGCGGCAAAAACCGCAATAATGAAAGACTGTTAGGTGCTGCCGATGCATGCGATGCTACTTGCTGCCGGACTGGGGGAACGCATGCGCCCTCTAACAGAACAGATCCCAAAACCCTTAATTTCAATTGCCGGCGTACCTATGATCGACAGAATGTTAGATCATTTAAAAGAGGGGGGTGTGGAATATGTTGTCGTCAACACCCACCATCTTGCTGAACAGGTCGCAGCACATCTTCGTCCACGCCGGACACCTTCCATATCCATTGTGCACGAAAAAGAATTATTGGACACTGGTGGTGGAGTGGCAGAAGCATTGCCGTTACTTGGCGGCTCACCGTTTCTAGTGAGCAACAGCGACATTATAATGCTTAACGGGGTCCAACCATTTGTACAGCGCTTGATGGAGACATGGCGCCCGTACATGAGCGCCCTCCTACTTATCCATCCTACAGTGCATGCGCCCTATTATAGCGGTTTGGGGGACTTCATACTCGGCTCCGACGGAAAAATGCGCCGGCGTGTAGAAAGAGAAATCGCGCCCTATCTCTTCACTGGTGTACAGATATTGCACAAACGTCTGTTCGATAGGTGTCCTGCGCCTCCATTTTCGCTAAACGTGCTTTACGACCGTGCGGAAACGGCTGGCCGTCTTTATGGCGTGGTTCACGATGGCGAGTGGATGCACGTCGGCACGGTCGACGCAATTACGCGTATCGAAGGCCGTCTCAAACTATTGATATAAAGGTGTCCAAAGATGGCTTTTAAACGTCCACACATAGTATCTGTACCATCTGGACAAGCCTTCCTTGAACAACTTGCGGATGGTTTGACAGATGATTTTTCCGATGCCGAACCTGAAGCGTTGGCAAGTGTTACGATCTTGCTGCCCACACGCCGCGCGACAAGACGTCTAAAGGAGGCGTTTTTACGTTCAAACAATAGTACCACATCGTTACTACCTTGCATTTACGCCATCGGAGATATCGAAGAGGAAGACTCCATAATCAACGGCTCCGAGTCAGTAAACGAGTTGATAAATAAAGCGCACTCAGTGCCGCCCACAATGTCACCAACAAGGCAAAAACTGCTGCTCGCAAAATTAATACACCGATGGTGGGGTTCTCGCTCTGACGATAACATAAAGCCGTTTGACCAAGCGCTCCAAGTTGCCCGCGAACTCGTGAAGTTTCTGGATCACTTCCAGACAGCACGACTGGATATTGCGTCTTTCGACACGTTAGTTCCAGAGGACTACGCGGCGCATTGGAGGGAGACCATTGATTTTCTTCGCATCATCACGGAGCAATGGCCGGCGTTTCTAGAGGAACAGAATTTAGTTGATCCGGCGACGCGACGAACCCGTATGCTCGAAAAGCTTTCCCGACAATGGCAGGATAATCCACCAACAACACCTGTCTTGGCGGCCGGCTCGACCGGTAGCCTGCCAGCAACAACGGACTTGCTTGCTGTAGTGGCCAAGTTACCCCTCGGATGTGTTTTGGTGCCGGGCCTCGACCAAGAGCTTGACCAAGAAAGCTGGGAAGCGCTCGGAGAAACACACCCACAACATGGGTTAAAACGCCTTCTTCACCGACTGAAAGTTGAAAGATCAGCTGTACCAAATTGGGGAGAAGTAGAAGGATACACTGGCAACGTCGAACGCAGACGTTTGCTTTCTGAGGTAATGAGGCCGGAACCAACATGTACAAATTGGCACAAGATTGTGTCGATTGATCCCGTGGCGGTACAAGGGTTAAGCCGCGTCACTTGCCCTAGCCTTACGGCGGAGGCCACTGTGATCGCGATGATGATGCGTGATGCTTTGGGGACAACGGGCCACACGGCAGCACTTGTGACACCAGACCGTGAATTAGCACGGCGAGTAAAAGTTGAACTTCGGCGCTGGAAACTCAGTGTAGACGATTCTGCAGGAATACCGTTTTTGGAAACAAGCGTAGGTGTGTTGCTCCACCTAATAGCGAACATGGCCAACGCACAAGCCGCTCCAATCCCTCTTCTCGCGATGCTCAAACATCCGCTTTGCGCCGGTGGCACGACACACTCGATCTTTCGCCACCACGTCTCAGAGCTCGAACGCTCGACGCTTCGCAGATCTCTCCCTGCACCGGGCTTTAAGGGATTGCTAAAGGAATTATCATCAACATTTGCTGCAGAGGAGTTAGTAGGGTGGGTTCAGTCAATTGCCTCAGCTGGAGAACATCTACTGTCTCTCACCTCCTCTACCTCGGTATCACTTAGTGACGTCATATTATCCCACATTTCGTTTGCAGAATGGTTAACGACAAATATCGAGTGCCCCGGCATAACTCCCTTATGGGAAACTGATTGCGGCGAGACAGCTAAAAAACTCCTTGGAGATCTGGCAGTTATGGTACGAGAAGCTGGTCCCATACGTGGCAAAGAATATGCCTCAATTTTTGTTAAGCTCCTGTCGGACGTATTCATTCGTCCCAAGCTTGATGGACGATCACGTTTGTATATTTGGGGGCCCTTGGAGGCACGTCTTCAGCAAGCCGACTTAGTCATAGTCGGTGGCTTAAACGAAGGAACATGGCCACGACACACTGGTGCCGATTCCTGGTTGAGCCGTTCTATGCGTCACTCTCTTGGTCTACCAGGGCCCGAGCAGACAATTGGGCTTTCGGCCCATGATTTCAGTCAGCTCTTTTGTGCTCCTAACGTGGTGCTAACTCGAAGTGCTAAAAATGCCGGCGCGGGGACAGTTCCGTCTCGATGGCTGGTTCGTCTCGATGCCGTTCTCCGTCGCATCGGCCTGGCGTCAAGGACTGACCGTAGCGCTCATTGGACAACCCTATCTGCACTCCTCGACAAAGCCACTGATTCTCATAGGAAAATAAAACCTCCCGCTCCGTGCCCTCCACTTTCTGCGCGACCGCGCCAGATGTCCGTAACCCACGTCGAACGATGGATACACAATCCTTATGAGGTTTATGCCCGCGATATACTTGGGCTTCGACCGCTCCGTCCTATCAACGCTGCACACGACGCAGCGGATTATGGCAATACCATCCACGACATACTCGATCGTTTCATACAGGAGTATCCAAACAAATTGCCTGACGAGGCATTAGACCATCTACTTGCTATCGGCATGGATTGCTTCGGTTCCAAGCCTGCAAAACCCAGCGTGCAACCGTTCTGGTGGTCCCGATTTGAACGTATGGCCAACTGGTTCATCGGACTGGAAAGAGCCAGAAGAACTGCAATTGTCGAGTCATTGGCGGAACAGACGGGCAGTTTGGAGATTGATGCGCCTGGCGGCACTTTTACGCTAACCGCCAAAGCAGATCGTATCGACCGATACGGCGATGGCACGCTCGACATTATCGACTATAAAACCGGCATACCTCCAAGCATGGCGAAAGTCTCTTCGGGTGAGGCACCACAGTTGCCGCTCGAGGCAGCGATCGCAAACAGAGGTGGCTTTAAGAACTTGGTTGGCGGCCCATCTCGAGCTTTGGTATACATCCGGCTCAGCGGAGGAGAGCCGGCAGGCGAGTCGTGGGTCATGGACCAAGATGTCTCCGCTCTGTCGGAAGAGGCGCTATCTGGGGTGAAGTCACTTGTGGCTGCGTTCGACGACAACTCCACTCCGTATCACGCAACGCCAATTGCCGATCAGACCATGCGGCACAGTGCATATCAACATCTCGCGAGGGTTTTAGAATGGTCTTCGGGCGGTGATGAATGATGAATCTTGCCTCCTCTGTCACAAAAACAAAACGCCGCCAGCGACTAGCCTCTGATCCCAGTACGTCGGCTTGGGTTTCAGCTTCAGCTGGCACCGGGAAGACAAAGGCTCTGAACGACAGAACCTTGCGCTTGCTGCTGGGTGGCACTCCGCCACAGCAAATACTGTGCTTAACGTTCACACGCGCGGCCGCCGCCGAGATGGCAAACCGCCTGAACCAACGCCTAGTCTCATGGGCCATAGTCAACGAAGAACAGCTGGTCCATGATCTGAAAGATCTGACTGGAGTAAGTGCTGATAAACCTACGCGGGAACGAGCAAGATGCCTACTCGCCCGGGTCTTGGATGCCCCTGGAGGCATGCGAATACAAACTATTCATTCTTTTTGCGAAACCTTGCTCGGTCGATTTCCTTTGGAAGCTAATATCACCCCCCATTTTTCCGTCATAGATGAACAAACTGCAGCGGAGTTATTAGAAACCACAATCGATGAATTGCTCAGCAATTTTCAAACTAACGATGACCTGAATTTTACAAAGGCGTTAAAAGTCGTTGCGTTCCACACAAATGATATTGGATTTCGCGCCCTCATTGCAGAACTGACCGCCGACCGAACACGAATTGCAAATTTATTAGCTGATGGCGGATTGCAGGGAGCGGCGCGTTGCATTCGATCCACTTTATCCTTAACCGAAGCCGATACACCACAAAGCATTCTGGCCTCCGCCTGCGCCGATGACGCTTTTGATTCCAAGGGACTCCGTCAGGCAACTACAGTAATGGCCAAAGGGGCCAAAACAGATATTGATCGCGCAATAAGTATTAAAGCTTGGATCTCCAAAAGCCCAACAGACCGTATCTTGAGTTTCAGCGAGTACAGCCGTGCCTTTCTCACCATAGGTAGTGTCCCTTTAACTCGCCTGGTCACCAAATCAGTCTTATCCAACGCCTTTCCTACTGCACAAATCCTGCAATTGGAGCAAAACCGGCTTAAATTAATTAAGGATAAGGAAAAGAAAGCTCTTCTTTCTGAAGCTACCATTAGCTTACTTACGGTTGGTGATGCCCTTATTGAGGCGTATCAAAATGCAAAAGCATCACGGAATTTTCTTGACTACGATGATCTGATTTTAAAGACGCGGGATATGCTGCGCCAACCCGGTGCCGCCGCTTGGGTTTTGTATAAGTTGGACGGTGGAATCGACCACGTCTTGATCGACGAAGCACAAGACACGAATCCGGATCAATGGCAAGTTATCCAATCTTTGACGGAAGAATTCTTCGCTGGCGCCGGAGCGCGCGCGCAGAACCGCACGGTCTTCGCCGTCGGAGATACCAAGCAATCTATTTACAGTTTCCAGCGCGCTGACCCCGATGCTTTCAACCAAATGCAAGAATATTTTGGTGACCGAGTTAAGCGTTCTTGTTCGGAATGGAACCACATCACGCTTGATACCTCTTTCCGATCGAGTGCGGCGATACTAGAGTCGGTGGATCTTGTATTTTCGCAACCGTCAGCAAATGACGGCGTGTTGGCGCCACAAATGCAAGTAAAACATTATGCGAGTCGGACAGATACGGAGGGGATGATCGAAATTTGGCCGTTAATCGAGAAAAGCCAAAAATCAAATGTTAGCCCTTGGATCACACCAATAACACAAGTCAACGTAGAATCTGCCTGCACTATCTTAGCCAATTTAGTTGCAGAAAAAATTAAAGAATTATGCTCCGGCCATACTGTATTGTCTCGGGCACGGGTGATTCGCCCCCGAGATATCATGGTTCTCGTCCGGAGACGTAGCGCTTTTGTCACTGACTTGGTTCGGGCGCTTAAAACATCTCACGTCCCGGTATCTGGCGTAGATCGCCTTGTCCTGACCGAACATATCGCAGTAATGGATTTAATTTCTGTTGGTCGTTTCTTACTTATGCCAACCGATGATCTCAGCCTTGCTGAAGTTCTAAAAAGTCCCTTATGTGGGTTTGATGACGACGACTTGTTCATGATCGCTCATGATCGTGAGGGGTCTCTATGGCAGGCGCTATGTGCCCGCGAGGGACATAGCCCTGAATTTCGCACGGCGAAAAGAATGTTGGAATGCTTACTTCATGACGCCAACAAAAAGCCACCATACGAGCTGTATGCAGAACTGCTTTCTGGGGGTGGGGGACGCCGCGCATTCCAATCTCGACTTGGCGAAGAAGTGATAGACCCGTTGGACGAGTTTCTGTCACAGGCTCTATCTTATCAGTCTAGCCATGCACCATCATTGCAAGAGTTTCTTGACAGGATTGAACGCGGGTCCATCACAGTGCGACGCGACCTCGAGCAAGATAGCATAGATGCTGTGCGAATTTTGACGGTCCATGGCGCAAAGGGCCTAGAGGCACCCATAGTGTTTTTACCGGACACGGTTCAAATCCCAAAGCAAACACCCCGTCTTCTTTGGTCGGCTGATCAACGATGCCTCCTGTGGGCAGCACGCAAAACTTGGCTCGACGAAATTGGCGGAGCTTGGAGCAAAACAGCTGAGGAAAACCGCGATAGAGAATATCGTCGCCTGCTATACGTAGCGATGACCCGCGCTGCAGACCAGCTTTACGTATGCGGTTGGATCGGCAACAGGGCCCTCGACCGGCGGAGCTGGTACAATCTGATCCTTGAAGGCATTAAGGATAGTGCCAAAGCCGAACCAGATGCCTTTCTGGTCGACCGGAAGCTCGCAGTAAAGGGGTCTGTGCTGCGTTTAAGGGACTAGCAGCCGTACGAACACTCGGCCGATTAAGAATTCCATCTTTTTTACGGACTTATGTTAGAAAATAACTGCCATGCAGATGCGAACAGATGTATAGGTTATGACCGCAAGAGGTGATATGAGAAAAAGAATTTTTGTCTGAAAGGGTGGCTTATGACTCCGACTAAAGTGACTGACTCTTCGTTTCAAGCCGACGTAATTAAAGCCGACAAACCTGTCTTAGTCGATTTCTGGGCAGAGTGGTGCGGTCCATGCATTCAGATTGCTCCTGCACTTGAAGAGCTTGCATTAGAATATGGCGAAAAGCTTACGGTTGCTAAGGTCAATATCGACGAAAACCCTGAAACCCCGACGCGCTACGGCGTGCGCGGTATCCCCACTTTGATCTTGTTTAAAAACGGGGAAATCGCAGCAACTAAAGTTGGTGCCACAACTAAAAGCAAATTAGCTGAATGGATAGACATGTCAATCTAAGCACACACTAGGAACGAATATCATCGTGAATTGAGAAGTAATAAAATTAAGATACCACTCGAACCCAATGAGCAACACCAATTAGACATGTCGTTTTCTAAAAGATGGTCGCAATTTTCGTTGCGGCCTTCCGTTTGAGGCTTCATTATTCGCCGCAAGAACTTGGCCGGCTAAGTATAGAGAGCCACAAATCAGTACGTGCGACTGTGTCGAACTTGCAGCCTTGATAGCAGCTACGATGTTGGGAGCCTGTTCTGCGGTCAAGCCCAGGCGGCGTGCGCAAATAGTTAGGTTCGCAGCAGAAATACTGCTGCTCTCTCCAGCAATCGAGATCCCCCAGAAACGCTCCACATATGGTACAAGTGGAGCAAGAAACTCTTCGGGTGACTTGTTGTCTAACATGCCAACGATTAGCCGTAGCGGACGATCCATAAGGTGCTTCCGGACGGTATCAGCCAACACCGTGCCGGCTGCCGCATTGTGACCGCCATCAACCCACAACTGAACATCCAACGATACATCGCGTGTCAAATCGCCGCGAGCAAGTAGCTGAAGTCGAGCAGGCCATTCAACCTGTGTTAGGCCTACACGCAGTGCAGAATCAGACACCGTAAACTCTGGCATCTGATCGAGGCTCGCGACGGCAATGCCAGCATTATCCCGTTGATGGTTCCCTACAAGACCGGGAATAGGGAATAAGCGCCGAGCTGCGGAAGATTCGAACACAGTGCCGAATTCCCGATGCCGAAGTCGCCATTCATAATTTTGGCGCCATAGCGGCACGGCGCGTGCGTGCGCTACTCGTGTTATGACCCGCAGTGCAGATCGAGTTTGCGCACCAACAACCGCCGGACAATGAGATTTAAGAATTGCGGCCTTTTCTGCTGCGATCTGCAGAAGTCGATGACCAAGATGGAACTGATGATCGATCGAGATCGGAGTCAATATCGTTAAATAGGGTTGAGTGATAAGGTTTGTCGCATCAAGCCTCCCCCCGAGCCCGGTCTCTATTAGGACAATATCGGCAGGAACCCGAGCAAAAGCTACGAAAGCCGCAGCAGTGGTCATCTCAAAAAACGTGATGGGATTGCCGCGATTGGCACGGATGCAATCCTTGAGTAGCTCCTCGAGTGCCTCATCTTCAATTAACCGACCACCAAGTCGAATGCGCTCATTGAAACGAACAAGATGCGGCGAGGTGTATACATGAACCCGATAGCCTGCAGCCTCAAGAATCGCTCGCAGAAAAGCTATTACCGAGCCCTTCCCGTTGGTGCCCGCCACATGCACCACTGGAGGCAGATGCCTATCAGGCCGTCCGAGTAATACCAGTAAGCGCGCCATCCGGCCCAAACTTAAATCAATGGAAAGAGGGAAAAGCTCCCTAAGCCGACCGAGCAAAGTTTCGAGCGCCAAGAGCGTCAGCGTTCTAGAGGAGGGCTATCCCCAGATGGGGTGTCATTCCCTAATGCCAACGCGGGGATATCCACGTCCTTATCCCCTATGTTAGCAATTTCCGCGGTTGGTCGCTTATCAAGCAATAGACCCACTAAGTTAATGAGACAATCCCGCAATTTATCTCGGCTGACGACCATGTCGATCATTCCGTGCTCAAACAAGTATTCGGATTTCTGAAAGCCATCTGGCAAACTTTCACGAATGGTATCTTCAATCACACGTGGCCCTGCAAACCCTACAAGCGCATCTGGTTCCGCCAAGGTTATATCACCAAGCATGGCGAACGAGGCTGTCACGCCCCCGGTAGTCGGATGCGTAAGGATGACTATATAGGGCAATCCTGTTTCTCGGACCTCATCAAGTGCCACAATAGTGCGCGGCATCTGCATAAGACTTAGCACTCCCTCCTGCATACGAGCCCCGCCTGAGGCAGTAAAAATAAGCAAAGGTGCCTTCTGAAGAATTGCCAAGCGAGCAGCGGCAAGAAAACCATCACCAACTGCAACTCCCATTGAACCTGCCATAAAATTAAAATCAAGCGCACATACCACCGTCTGGTAACCACCGATCACACCATGCGCCACAATAACCGCGTCGTCTCGACCCGTCTTGTTTTGAGCCTCCTTCAAACGATCGACATACCGTCTCCGATCGCGAAATTTGAGAGGATCCACGGGAGCAACGGGAAGTTCGATAGTCTGATAAGTCCCTTCATCAAACAGCAACGAGAATCGCTCCGACGGCTTAATAGCCATATGGTAGTCGCAATGGGGACAAACCTTCTGACGCTCTGCAAGATCTCGATGAAAAATCATCTGTTCACAAGACGCGCATTTGACCCAAAGTGCATCTCCAATTTGGGCGCGATTAACGAGCGCCTGAATTTTTGGGCGCACAAAATTTGTTAACCAACTCATACCAGGCTCCTGCTCCGTGCTTGGTGAACGCCACTAGCTAGATCACTGGTCAAGGAAAGAACGGCCTTCACGGGATCGCGTCCCTCCGCAATCCCATCCGTGATCTGATCCACAAGAGCTGATCCAACCACAGCCGCATCCGCGTGACGCGCAATTGACCCTGCTTGCTCAGGAGTACGAATACCAAACCCAACAGCAATCGGGAGGTCCGTATGAGCTCGCAACCTTCTTACTGCTGACGAAACAGAATCAGATCCCACCACTCCCACGCCTGTAATGCCAGTCATTGACACATAGTAAAGAAAGCCACTGGCATTCCTCAGTACTATTGGTAAGCGCGTGTCGTCTGTCGTGGGCGTTGCCAAACGGATAAAATGAAGGCCAACTGCCCGTGCGGGCAGGCATAGTTCATCGTCCTCCTCTGGGGGAAGATCAACAACAATCAATCCATCAACCCCGGCCTCCATGGCATCAGCCAAAAACGAATCGACCCCATAGGAGTAAATCGGATTGTAATAGCCCATCAATATAACTGGGGTGTCCTGATCATTATTCCGGAAGCTGCGCACCATATTTAGGGTTCCGCCCATAGTTTGACCAGCGGCTAGGGCTCGCAAGCCAGCCGCTTGAATCGATGGGCCATCAGCCATTGGATCCGTGAATGGCATGCCAAGCTCAATCACATCCGAGCCAGCACGTGGAAGACCTTTCATAATCTCAAGAGCGGTCTGCAAATTCGGGTCCCCTGCAGTAATAAATGTCACAAGACCCGCGCGATTCTGCTTCCGCAAACTGTCAAATCGCTTTTCAAGTCGTTGATTTTTTTCGGCCAACGTGATCACAGACTCACCCCGAGTGCATCTGCCACAATAAAAATATCTTTATCGCCACGGCCACACATGTTCATCACTATAATGTGATCGGACGGCATCTTTGGGGCAACTTTTATAACATGTGCGAGCGCATGGGCAGGCTCCAAGGCGGCCACAATTCCTTCAAGCCGTGCGCACACCTGGAAAGCCTCTAGCGCTTCACTGTCTGTTGCCGAGACATATGACACTCGACCCGCTTCGTATAACCAAGCATGTTCAGGTCCAATACCCGGGTAGTCCAGTCCCGCAGAAATTGAGTGCGCCTCCTCGATCTGACCATCTTCGTCCTGCAGTAAATACGTGCGATTGCCGTGAAGCACGCCCGGCCTCCCTTTATTTAACGACGCAGCGTGGCGACCAGTACCTATGCCCTCTCCGCCCGCCTCAACACCGACCATTTCAACTCCCAAATCACTTAAAAACGGATAGAACAGTCCCATCGCATTCGAACCACCACCGACGCACGCTACTAATGTATCAGGCAAACGACCGTCTCCTTCCAACTTCGCTAATTGTTGACGCACCTCCTCGCCAATCACTGACTGAAAATCGCGCACCATTTCAGGGTAAGGATGTGGACCAGCAACAGTTCCAATTAAATAATAAGTGGTTTCAACGTTGGTCACCCAATCACGCAACGCTTCATTCATGGCATCCTTAAGAGTACGGGCGCCCGACTTCACTGGGACTACTTCAGCCCCCAGCAGTTTCATCCGGAAAACATTGGGTTGTTGACGGGCGATGTCGACCTCACCCATATACACAACACAAGGCAAGCCCATTAAGGCAC
The DNA here is from genome assembly GCA_002938115.1 of Alphaproteobacteria bacterium MarineAlpha9_Bin7. Classification (GTDB taxonomy): domain Bacteria; phylum Pseudomonadota; class Alphaproteobacteria; order UBA7887; family UBA7887. Next base: position 16,003 of record PTKD01000004.1, read on the forward strand.
ACACAGTGGCCGTCGCAACACCATGCTGGCCAGCGCCCGTTTCGGCAATAACTCGACTCTTCCCCATCCGCTTGGCGAGCAAGATTTGCCCGATGCAGTTATTAATTTTATGGGCTCCGGTGTGGTTAAGCTCGTCACGTTTAAAGTAAATTTTTGCACCCCCTAATTCAGGTGTGAGACGTTCAGCAAAATAAAGAGGGCTAGGCCTCCCCACATAACTGTCAAAGTATCGGGCCATCTCTTTAGCAAACAACGGATCTTCTTTTGCCGTTCGATATGCTGACTCTAACTCAAGAACCAGCGGCATTAAGGTTTCAGCAACAAATCGGCCGCCAAACTCGCCAAAGTGACCGTGTTTATCAGGGTTGTCAGAATAATGTTTAAAATGGTTCATCAGGTCTGGGGTCGATTATGATAATACCAGGATAGTTTGATCAATTCTGCTAACTGTCCAACTACAATTATAGCGCAGCATCCGATGGTTGGGCCACGGTTGCATTCCTCCAAATAGCGAAAGACCTTCAAATAGCACGTGCAGTAGCCAGGAAAGCTTTGATACTCGAGGGATCTTTACGCCCCGGGGAATCTTCTACGCCCGATGAAACATCAACAGCGCGCGCTTTGGTAATAGCCACCGCGTCCGGCAGGTTATCCGCCGTCAGTCCCCCCGATAATAACCAAGGAACATTCCAATCTCTGGCGCCGAGTAATTTCCAATCAAATGCCAACGCATTCCCGCCAGGAAGTGTGTTACCGCAATCCCGAGGCGGCTTTGCATCAAAGAGAAGCCAATCGGCGACAGCCTCATAGTCTTCGGCGTTAGCCAGATCTTCATGGTCGGCGATCGGGATAGCTTTAATAATCCGGCACTTAAAATGAGCCCTAATTTCAGCCACCCTGCGGGGACTCTCACGTCCATGAAGTTGCACCAAAGCATGGGGAAGTACGCCCGTTACCGTCGCCAGTTCCTCATCAGTTGGCTCGACAAAGACACCAACTGGCCTAACTGATGTAGGCAGCTTTAGCGCCAGTCTTGCAGCGTCACTTGGTGCAATACAGCGCGGTGAAGGTGGATAAAACACAAACCCGATGAATTGGGCCCCACCTTCCACAGCCGCCACAACGCAGGCGGCGTCACTCACGCCACAGATCTTGACCATAACTCCAAGTCCGGACATCAGACCGAACCCATCGCTTCAGAAATTTCTTCAGAAATCAGCCGAGCCGCAGCGGCTGGGTCATCAGCTCGGCTAATCGGCCTACCTACAACCAGATAATCAGCACCCTTAGCCACAGCCACTCCTGGCTCTAGGAACCTTTTTTGATCATCAGACTCTGCCCACTTCGGGCGGATTCCTGGCACTACTAATTTGAATTCACCTCCACATACAGAGCGCAGTATCGCAATTTCGTGTGCCGAGCATACCACCCCGTCAAGACCGCTCGCTTGAGCAAGAACGGCCAATCGTGATACCTGTTCCGCAACTGTCACTTCAACTCCCATCTCTCTCAAATCACCGCGATCAAAACTGGTCAACACCGTAACACCGAGTAAAAGTGGTGGTGTATTCCCAGACTGGTCTGCAGCTTTCTTGTTTGCCTCCACGGCCGCTCGCATCATTGCCCCGCCACCGCTGGCGTGAAGAGTGATCATCGCCGGCTGGCAAGCCGCGGCCGCAGCAACAGCGCCCGCAACCGTATTCGGAATATCAAACAATTTTAAATCAAGAAACACCGGCAGTCCGATGCTGGTTAGCAGCGCTACACCGTAAGGGCCATGCGCGCTAAAAAATTCTAAGCCAACTTTGACACCTCCTACTTGCCCCGAAACCGCGAGGGCCAGAGACTTTGCGCGATCGCAATCATTCGTGTCGATCGCGCAGAAAATCCTCCACGCATGATTATTGTCAATCATCAATTAGTAACGGCGGCGTATATGAGCCTGCCAAGGCATTCCGCACCACGAGTCCCCAAGCCACGTTACAAGAACTAGCTGGAAAATTTCGAATATCACGTGGGATCACCAAAATTAGAAAAAGCATCCGAACTACCAGCAATCCCTCCCATGGCGCTCACTTCCCCCCACCTCCCTCATCCAGCGGACTAGGATGCCGCCTGCGTTCCTCTGCCAATTTAGCCTCAAGCAACCTCAAGCGGCGGCTCTGGCTACGTACTTCCTGTCGCTTGCTTAAACCCGAAAGCCACATACCAACACCACCCAGGAGGACACCCATGAACAGTATGCTCATCAGCACAAGGTAAATTGGCGCCTCAATTGTAAAGGGCAATGGCGCAAACTTGATCAGGACAACGCTTCTGTTGGAAAGCGAAAATACAACTCCCGCAGACACCAATAGCACCAAAAGAATCCGAAACACCGGTCGCCACCAGCGCAAAACAGTGCCTACCGGCAAACCTCTAGTATCAGTCCTTGTTGATACGTGCACGCAGCCCCTTACCGGACTTGAAATACGGAACCAATTTTTCCGGAACCCGAACGGCCACACCAGTGCGAGGATTGCGCCCGGTACGCGCCGAACGTCTTTTGGCCGAAAACGCGCCGAAGCCACGCAACTCCACCCTATCGCCACGCGCCAGCGCGCCCGCGATCTGGTCAAATATTGTGGAAACGATCCTATCTATATCTCGTTGATACAGATGCGGATTCGCCTCAGATAAACGAAGAATCAGTTCCGACTTAGTCATCTACGGCACTCGCCCTTAGCTTCCCACCGGATCAGTACCCGAACGCAGCGCCGGCCCCAGGGGCAGCGCTAGACCGTACTTGGACCCACCCAGTTCCATCACTTAATCGAAATGAAAGGGTGCCAAACGGAAACAAGTCCGTCAAGTGTAAGGGTTTCCGCCAAATAGGACTTTTTAAACGCGATCGAGAGAAACCAGTCCAGCCAATGTTTGGCACCCTTGATATCTAAACTGCGTTCAGGCAACGCCGCCGAGATCGCATAGCGCTCTTCGAGCCAGCGACGAGCCTCAGGCAACCCCCCAAGAGCATCAATCAAGCCGTTTGATTTGGCGGACGCACCGCTAAACACCCGCCCATCGCTCAACCCGTCGACAACGTTCGGATCAATGCCGCGACGCTCCACAATCATTTGCTTAAACATGGCATGTATCTCATTGACTAAACTCTGGTTTACTGAGCGCGCCTCCGGTGTCATGCGTTCCAGCATATTGGGTTGAGCTTTTAAGGGTCCACTTCGAATAGTTTCACTTTCAACACCCATCATATCCATCAGCCCAACTAAATTCGTCGCCTCAAGAACGACCCCAATCGACCCGGTGATTGTGCTTTCACGAGCAAAAATGCGATCTGCAGCAAGTGCAACCATATACCCACCGGATGCCGCAACGCCATCCATCACCGCTACGACAGGCTTAGCCTCAGCCACGGCCCGCACAGCCATATATATACCCTCGCTTGCCGCAGTTTCTCCGCCAGGACTATTTATGAGGAGTAAAAGGGCAAGTGCGTCCTGATCCTCAATCAAGTCACTCAAGATCTGCTCACGCCGAGCGTCGCTAACGATCAGTCCGTCTATTCCCAAAGATGCCACGTATTGGCGATGGCCACTCAAATTTTCCCTTCCTAGTACAACGGCGGCTATCACGATACCGCCAAATATCGCAGCTGCTCGCCACAATGCTGCGTGGCGTTTCAACCGGCGACGATCAAGAAAAATATCTGTGTCTGAGGGCATTGCCTAATGTCAGATCAAGTACACGGAATCGACTTCCGCGCAGCAAAAGCGCTACCTACGAACTGAGAGAGTACGACAAAATTATATTCCTCAATCCTGTTCGGAATTGGATTCACCATCACTATCACTACTGGCAGCCGCAACTTCATCCTCGTCTGTTGAGATGCCCTCGATACCGTCAGCATCAGTTTTTTGATTCGCTTCTTCCTTCTCGCTGATGGCGGCACCTAATATCTCACCTAGACTTGCACCGCTTGAAGCGGAGCCATACTCAGCCATAGCTCGCTTCTCTTCTTCTATCTCAAGCGCCTTTATCGACAGGGAAAATTTCCGACCAGCTTTATCCACTTGAGTGACCTTTGCGTCCACTTTTTCGCCAACCGAAAATCGTTCCATCCTCTGATCGCCGCGGTCACGAGCCAGGTCAGCGCGGCGAATTTGTCCCGTCAGGCCATCACTGAGTGTGACTGCTAAACCAGATTCAAGCACGGCTGAAACTACACACGTAACTACTTGTCCTTTTTTCAGGGCTCGCGCAGCATTTACAAACGGATCTTCCGTAAGTTGCTTAACACCGAGACTGATTCGCTCTTTCTCGATATCAATTTCGAGGACCTTCGCCTTAATTGTGTCGCCCTTCCTATAGCCGGCGACAACCTCATCTCCTGGCTTATCCCACGCCAAATCAGTCATATGAATCAGACCATCAATATTGCCAGGCATACCAACGAACAAGCCAAATTCGGTGACGTTTTTGATTTCTCCTTCGATTACAGCTCCGACAGGATTCAAATCACTAATGTCTTCCCAGGGGTTGGCTCCCATTTGTTTAAGGCCCAGGCTTATTCGGCGCTTTTCCGGATCCACATCAAGCACCATGACTTCGACCTGCTCGCTGGTCGATACTATTTTCCCGGGGTGTACGTTTTTTTTCGTCCAACTCATTTCAGATACATGGACCAAGCCCTCCACCCCAGCCTCAAGTTCTACGAATGCACCATAGTCCGTAATATTCGTGACTCGGCCGTTAAACTTCCCTTCTATCGGGTATTTCAGTGCAACTCCATCCCACGGATCGGCCTCCAGTTGCTTCATGCCAAGGCTAATGCGCTCTGTTTCTAAATTAAAACGAATAACCTGCACTTTTACGGCTTGCCCGATGCTCACGGCTTCGGACGGATGGTTGATACGCTTCCACGCAATGTCCGTGACGTGTAAAAGACCGTCAACCTCCCCAAGATCAACAAACGCACCGTAGTCCGTTATGTTTTTCACCACACCATCCAGTATCTGCCCTTCTTTAAGACCCGACAGAAGCTCGGCACGTGCCTCGGCGCGCGACTCCTCCATGACTGCACGACGCGACACAACAATATTCCCCCGGCGCCGATCCATTTTTAGAATCTGGAACGGTTGCTTGTTCCCCATCAATGGCCCGATATCGCGCACAGGCCGGACATCAACTTGGCTCTGCGGCAAGAAGGCAACCGCTCCGTCAAGATCAACCGTATAACCGCCCTTCACTCGTCCGAAAATTGTCCCGTCTACCCGGTTACTTATGCCGAACGCCTTCTCAAGTTGCACCCAAGCCTCCTCTCGCCGCGCCCTCTCGCGGCTGAGCGCCACCTCTCCATTTCGGTTTTCCAGCCGATCGAGGAACACCTCAACCTTGTCGCCCACCTTAATTTCAATAGTCGCACCGGGAGCAGAAAATTCCTTAAGCGACACACGACCTTCCGATTTCAACCCAACATCTATCACCGCAGCATCATTTTCGATGGCGATGACCGTACCCTCAATTACGGTACCTTCGAGCTTTTCTGACGATAGCAGCGACTCTTTAAATATGGTCGCAAAATCCTCGTTTGTGCCTAAAGGGTTGGTACTTTGCCCTGATACTTCACTCATCCTGCACGCCTGTTCCTATGCCTTCGCTGCCGAAATTGAGACACAATGACCCACGTCACCGCATATCAATCATTCGCTTCGACCATTCTCAATATAATGCAACATCACAAACTCATACGCCGCCTCAAAGGCGGCGTCAGCATCCATATTTGTCGTATCCAACAAGAAGGCTTCTCCCACCGGCACCATCGGCGCCACCTCACGGCGACGGTCCCGCTCATCACGCTCCTGCATCTCCCGCAGGACAACTGACCTTATACTGTGTACGCCTCGGCCTCGCAACTCTTGATATCGGCGCTCGGCGCGGACTTCAGCGCTGGCAGTAACAAAAATCTTAATATCTGCGTCAGGCAAAATCACTGAGCCAATATCGCGGCCATCGAGCACCGCACCCTTGGCCCCGCCAGGCGGTGAAGCGGCAAAGCCGCGCTGGAAGCCAATTAAAGCGCTCCGCACACCATCATGGGTTGCGATCAAAGACGCCAATCCAGCCAGCCGCTCGTCGCGGAGTTGAGACCCCGCCAAATCATCCGCACTTAGTGATCGTGCCGCCGCAGTCGCAGCCTGTTCAGAGATAGCATTGCTTTTGCCACGCATCAGTCGAGCTGCAGTAGCACGATAAAGGAGGCCAGTGTCAAGGTGAGCCAGTCCGAGACTTGCTGCTAGGCGCCTGGCAAGAGTTCCTTTGCCCGCCGCTGCCGGTCCATCGATTGCTATCACCATGCTTTTGGTCACCCAGAACCAGAAAAAGAGGCGCCAAGGACCGACATGTCTCCCACAAACCCTGGATAACTGCTAGCGATCATTGATCCATCATCTACAATTATTGCCTTCTTGGCGGCCAGGCCCAAGGTGAGAAACGCCATTGCAATTCGGTGATCATGTTGAGTGACTATCCGCCCACCACCCTCCGGAATATTATCAGGGCCAGCTCCTACCACAGTAAGGCTGTCCTCCTCGACTAAAGTCTCTACGCCACACTCTCTCAAACCTTCCACTATCGCCGCTAGACGGTCACTTTCTTTCAGCCGTAGCTCGCCCAATCCATGCATCACTGTCGCACCGTGGGCGCAAGCAGCAGCCATGGCCAAAATCGGGTACTCATCAATCATGGACGGTGCTCGCTCGGCGGGCACCTCTATCCCTTTTAGAGACGAAGTTCGGGCCGTAAGGTTAGCTACGGGCTCGCCACAAGCGGTTTCTACCGAGTCGATGGTAAGTTCAGCGCCCATCTCAAGCAAGCACTGGAACAAACCAGCACGCCGTTCATTCACACCAACGCCCTGCACCGTCACCTTGGAATCACGCGTGATCAACGCACCAACGAGTGGAAAGGCAGCTGAAGATGGATCACCCGGCACGATCACGTCTTGGGCACGAAGCTCTGGCTGACCCACCAGAGCGATGTGACTTTCACTTCCTATTGCCTCTATCGAAACTTCAGCACCAAAGACTCGTAGTAAATTCTCAGTATGATCACGGGTCGAAAGCGTCTCGATTACTGTGGTTTTACCGGGCGCGTTGAGGCCAGCCAACAGGACAGCAGATTTAATTTGCGCGGACGGCACTGGCAGACGGTAAGTAATAGGTATAGGGGTGATTGCACCGTCAATTGATACCGGCATGCCACCGTGCCTGGCCGTCGTTACTGACGCGCCCATTTGCATGAGCGGCGCGGCCACGCGGGCCATTGGACGGCCACGCAACGACTCATCGCCGGTGAAGGTAACATGTATAGAATGACTGGCCACGACTCCCATGAGCAAGCGCGCAGCTGTACCGCTGTTGCCAAGGTCGATAATATTCGAAGGCTCACACAAACCAGAAAGACCTACCCCCTCGACTACACAGGTGCCCGTCGCGCCTAAAGTGATAGACACCCCACATTGACGAAGCGCGCTCGCTGTATGCGTCAAATCGTCGGCGGTGAGTAAACCTTGAATATTTGAGCATCCGGCAGATAGCGCAGCCAATATCAACGCTCTATGAGAAATTGATTTGTCACCAGGCGCGCAAAGTATTCCTTGCAAAGGGTGGGAAGGTTCGGCTTGTATCGGACTTGGGACAAGATTGCTCATGAGGCTTTGATGTAGGGTGGGCGTGAAATATTATGCCTCCAATACAGGCGGTCAATGCACACGATTGAGGGCACGATACTCTTTTTGCTTTGACAGGCCGAGCTTAACATGGCAAAGGGCCGCGAAATAAGTGTTCGTCGTGAAGATGGGGGAACGCATTGGCAAAACCAGAGTGGGGTACAAAACACCTTTGTACTAACTGTAGCGCAAGGTTCTACGACATGAAACGGACACCTGTGTCATGCCCAGCCTGTGGTATAAAACCAAACGTGCCAAGCAGTATAAGTGCCTACAGCGGAACGAGACTGAAACCCCAGGCCACCGATACAACCACTGCGGATGCTAAAGATTCGATTGTAGATGATGGGACGGACGAAGATATCCATGATGACACCACCGAGGTTGAGGAAGAGAAAAAAGCGTAACCAAGGTATTGGAGATAGATGTTGCGCCAAAAGACCATACGTGACCAAGCAATACGTTCGCGCTTTGAAATAATTTCCCTTGCGCTGAGATGGGACGCTGCATAACTTTTGGTGGCGTGACAGGAGGTTCTGAGTGCTGGGGAGGAAGGGACCACGGGGGGCTATAGCTCAGTTGGGAGAGCGCTTGAATGGCATTCAAG
>PTKD01000040.1 GCA_002938115.1 Alphaproteobacteria bacterium MarineAlpha9_Bin7
TCCAGTTTTATTCACAGCTGGAGCTGCACTGGTTTATTCATTTATATTCCCGCTTGCCTGGAGGTTTTTCCTCGGTTTTCAATCATCCGGAATCGACGGTGGGTTAGCGATTGAACTGGAGGCAAAAGTCAATGAGTATTTATCCTTAGTGCTAAAACTAATGTTTGCATTTGGACTTGCTTTCCAGTTGCCCGTGGCTTTGACACTTATGGCTCGGGCAGGGCTCGTAACATCCAAAGGGTTAGCCCAAAATCGGAAGTACTCGATCGTCATTGCCTTTGTAGCGGCTGCGATATTAACTCCACCCGACATTATTAGTCAGATAGGGCTTGGCTTGCCGATCTTGGTTTTGTACGAGATTTCGATCGTGCTGGCCCGTATGGCTGAAAAGAAACGGGCCAAACGTGAACAGGAGGAGGAAGAAAAATTGAACGAGGTCTTGAAAGGGACTGATGGAGAGCAAGCAACCTCCACGGACCCGGACGACGATGATAATTTTGACGAAACGGATTTTAATGATACGAGGTAAACCTGGGGATCCGAACCACTTATTAACTGGTCAGCAAAATGTGTAAGGGTAATGTTTGACGTTAAATGGATCCGTGACAATCCCGACAGTTTTGATTCAGGACTTGCCCGTAGAGGGATCGCCCCTAAGGCTGCCGCTCTGGTGGATCTTGATCAACGTCGCCGCACTTTAATTGCGAGCACACAAGAACTTCGAGAACAAAGGAACCAGGTTTCCAAGCAGGTCGGCGCTTCGAAAAAACTTGGGGAGTCAGTTGAAACGTTGGTCGGGCAAGTGGTTGCTCTGAAGACGAGGCTACAGGACTCCGAAAGAGAACTGCGTAAAATCGAAAGCGATATCGAGAGTTTTCTTTTGCAGCTTCCGAATTTGCCTGACGGGCAAGTGCCGGACGGTGTAGATGAGACCAGCAACCTTGAAGTGCGGCGGGTAGGAGAACCAGGGGAGTACGATTTTGTGGCCAAGCAACACTTTGAACTTGGTGGAACGCTTGGGCAGATGGATTTCGATACGGCGGCTCAGATGGCTGGGGCGCGGTTTGTAGTTGTGAGTGGTCAGCTCGCCCGGCTTGAGCGGGCATTGGCCTCATTTATGCTGGACCTCCACACTGGAAGCCATGGATATCGGGAAATTAGTCCACCGTATATGGTCCGTGACACCGCTCTAATTGGTACCGGGCAATTGCCTAAGTTTGCCGATGATTTGTTTTGTACTACCGATGATCGTTGGCTCATTCCAACAGCCGAAGTACCTTTGACAAACTTGGTCTACGGACAGGTATTGAACGAGTCGGTCTTACCTTTGCGATATACGGCGCATACGCCTTGCTTTCGTTCGGAGGCGGGAGCCGCCGGCAAGGATACAAAGGGGATGATGCGTGTTCATCAATTTTCGAAAGTGGAGATGGTATCAATTACTACTGCTAAACAGTCTAGCGATGAATTGGAGCGGATGACCAATTGCGCTGAAACAGTGCTTAAGGAATTGAAATTGCCTTATCGCGTGATGCTACTGTCCTCCGGTGATATGGGGTTTTCTGCCCAGAAAACATATGATCTGGAGGTCTGGATTCCTGGTGAAGGACGCTATCGCGAAATCTCGAGCTGCTCCAATTGCGGTGACTTTCAGGCCCGCCGAATGGGGTCTCGGTATCGGCCTAACGGGCGAAGAGAGTTGTCCTTTGTGCATACCCTCAATGGATCAGGGCTCGCCATCGGTCGTGCGCTGGTTGCGGTGATGGAGAATTACCAGAACTCGGATGGGACAATTAAAATTCCTGACGTCCTACGGCCTTATATGCGTGATGCAGAGACTATCAGGATCGATTAACTAAACAGTGACGGGTCTTGTTGGAATGCGCATTCTTTTGTCGAATGACGATGGCATAGATGCTCCTGGACTGAAATGTCTAGAGCGTGTGGCCCGTAAACTAAGTGAGGACGTATGGATTGTAGCGCCTGAACGGGATCAGAGCGGCGCATCGCACGCACTGTCTTTGTCGGAACCGGTCCGCTATAGGTCTCTTGGTGACCGTAAATTTGCGGTGGAGGGTACACCTACGGACAGCGTTCTCCTGGGAATCCTAAATTTGATACCGCCACCGCGACCCAACTTGCTATTATCGGGTGTTAACCGGGGGGGTAACTTGGGTGATGATGTGACATATTCAGGGACTGTGGCCGCTGCGATGGAGGGGACACTCCACGGAATACCGTCCATTGCATTGAGCCAATATACAATTCAACGTGAGAACGCGAAATGGGCCACAGCAGAAAATTATGCACCCGATTTAATACGTCGATTAGTGACGATAGGTTGGTCGTCTGATGTTTTGATGAATGTAAATTTCCCTGATGTGTCTGAGGATAAAGTGGGTGGAGTGTCAGTTGCCTATCAGGGACGGGGGAAACCAGGATCGGTGTTGGAGCGACGGGTAGATGCGCGTGGCCGTGACTATTATTGGATTGGTTCGACACGTACCAATGAATCGATCTCTGATGGTTCCGACCTTTCAGAAATTCTAGCTGGAAGAATTACTGTGACACCATTGCATATGAACCTTACTGATCAAGAAGCTTATGAGAGTTTAAGTAAAGCGCTTAAATAATAAAACTAGGGGCGGAATGAACAGGCCTACCGACAAAGCACGGCTCCTATTACAGATTCGCCAGGAGGGAATTACAGATCCTCGAATCCTTGCTGCATTTGAGGCAGTTCCGAGGTACTTGTTCGTTCCAGGAATTCTTGCGGGCCACGCTTACGATGACACGTCCCTTCCTATATCCTGTGGCCAAACGATTAGCCAACCAAGCTTAGTGGCGGTAATGACCAATGTCTTAGACGTTGGAGATCGCATGAAGGTGTTAGAAATTGGTACGGGCTCGGGGTATCAAACGGCGATACTCGCCCAGTTGTGCCGACGTGTTTACACCGTGGAGCGTCATCGAATATTAAGTGTTGAAGCCGCGCAGAGATTTCAGAACCTTGGTATTTCCAACATAAGCACGAGCATTGGTGATGGATATTGTGGTTGGCCCGCCCAAGCACCGTTTCGACGCATCCTGGTCACCGCCGCTGCGCCCGAACCCCCACCTACATTATTGGAGCATCTTTCGGAGGATGGTGTCATGGTGATTCCGATTGGACCAACGGATGCAAAACAAACCCTGTATCGGTTTCGCCGACAGGGGAAGAGTTACAAAGAAGAGCGTTTAATCGATGTCCGCTTTGTCCCTTTGGTAAAGGGGAAGATAGACGCAACCGAGGCGAACAAAAATTGTTAAAAAGATGATCATGAACGGAGTGCTCGTCAAAAGCAGCGTGCTGATTTCTCTGTTTGCTATTTTTTTTCTAGCTGGTTGTTGGAGGCCTCCGTCGGTCCAAATTTACACTTCTACCTCGGAATTCGAGAATACGGAATCTTTTGCGCGTTCAGATGCCACTCTGCAAGACCGCGGATATGACCCCGTTTATGTCGTAAAAAAGGGTGATACTGCATATGAAATTGCACGATGTCATGGGGTAGAGCTGAAAGCTTTCGTCGTAATCAACAAAATGTTTGCACCGTACCTGATAAAAATTGGCCAACGAGTTCGCCTGCCGGCGCCAACCAAACCGCCATCGTGCGTCCCGAATACACGTGACCTGGCGAACCAGTCAAACGGACACTCATCTGATTCGCTAATCCATGATCCGTCTGTAAATTTGATAGTTTCTCCACCGGCAATTGCTGTTCATCAAGTCTTGCCAATAAGCGAGCCGCCATTACGAGCAGGAGATAAATTTTTGTGGCCAGTGAGCGGGAAATTGATATCCGAGTTCGGTCCAAAACCAGGGAATTTACGAAACGATGGAATAAATATTTCGGCTCCGGCCGGAAGCCCGGTTCGTGCGGCAGAGAATGGCGTCGTGGCTTATGCTGGCAACGAACTACGGGGATACGGGAACATGTTACTAGTGCGCCATGATGGTGGTTGGGTGACAGCATACGCTCATAACAGCAAACTTTTAGTTGAACTCGGTGCTGTGGTCGCGCGCGGTGAGGTGATCGCGCGGGTGGGTGAGAGTGGAAATGTCGACAGGCCGCAGACGCACTTTGAGTTGCGGCGGGGCGATAAAGCGGTTGATCCCAGAGCCTATCTCAGCTGGAAATAGTAGATTGGCTCAGGTCGTCAACTTTTTCCCAAGTCGACCAGCTAAATCCTGAATATATTGCCAAGCTACCCTGCCGGAGCGTGCACCACGAGTTATAGACCATTCAATTGCTTCAGCTTTTAGGATTTTAGCATCGATATGTAGACTGTAGTGCTCCACATAACCCTCGACCATGTCAAGATAAGTAGTTTGATTGCAGGCGTGAAATCCCAACCAGAGACCGAAACGATCTGAGAGCGATATCTTTTCATCCACAGCGTCCGATGGATTTATTTCGTTCGACTGATCGTTCTCGATGATGTCCCGTGGCATCATGTGCCGGCGGTTGGAGGTGGCGTAGAAGATCACGTTGTCTGGCCTTCCCTCCAATCCACCTTCCAATACTGCCTTGAGGGACTTGTAGTCGCTTTCACCTTCGTCGAACGACAAGTCGTCGCAAAATAATATAAATTGATGAGGGTGTGTACGCAGGTGATCCAATAACGCTGGCAGAGAGGAAATATCCTCTCTGTGAATTTCCACTAAAATTAGTGCGCCAGGTTTACCACGGTTTATTTGTGCGTGGATTGCTTTGACAAGGGAGCTTTTGCCCATGCCGCGTGCTCCCCAGAGGAGAGCGTTGTTGGAGGGAAGCTTTTCTGCGAAACGCGACGTGTTGTTTAGTAGTATATCGCGGGTTCTGCTTATTCCCTTTAGGAGCGTTAAATCAATCCGATTTATGTCGGTTACCGGCTTTAACTCGCCATTTTCAGCTTGCCATACGAATGCATCCGAGCCGTCCAGCGTAATGGGCAAACGCGCGGTAGGAGCGATGCGCTCCAACGACGCGGCTATTCGGTCGGCAAATTTAAGGAGATCTAGGTCTTGTTTCATAGGAAAAATTATCACAAGTGCAGATGGGCGAGACCGTAACATACACCGGTTTTTGGTCAAACTCGTCGGGGCGGAACTTTGTGTCTTGATTTGCAAAGCGTCGGACGATGGGTATAGTCGCTTCGTTTCGTGGTTTGCATAGGAGTTTGATTAACCATGTTTATTGCCAGCGCTTATGCGCAGGGGGGCGGAGCCGCTGGTGGCGGCGACTTTTTTGTGCAAATTTTGCCTTTGCTGTTAATTTTCGTTGTTTTCTATTTTCTTTTGATTCGACCCCAACAGAAAAAGATGAAGGCCCATCGGGATATGGTGGGAAATTTGCAACGGGGTGATAAGGTGATTACTGGGGGCGGCTTATACGCCACTGTGGCAAAAATAGAGGATGGAGCAGTGATCCTTGAAATCGCGAATGGGGTGCGTGTAAAGGCAGCTCGCCACACAATTAGCGAAATAACTGGAAAACCAGTTCCGCGGGATAGCGCCAATGATTCTGATGGTGTGTCTGGCAAGAGCATTACGAGCGCAAAAGCCTAATCCGGACCTCCGTGGGCAAGATCTGAGATGCTAACTTTTGAGCGCTGGAAAATCACCCTGGTACTGGTGATCGCAGTATTGGGCAGTGCTTATTCTATGCCTAATTTTTTGACACGTAGCACGGCAGATTTGCTACCCAGATGGCTCCCTCACGAACAAATAAATCTGGGGTTGGATCTTCAGGGTGGTTCTCACCTTTTGCTAGAAGTGGATATCGGTACCGTTGTTGCCGAACAACTTGAAGCGCTTGTTGACGAAGTGCGAGTAGCACTGCGTGGTGCTGGGATCGGGTACACTGGGCTCGGTCGTTCTGGCGAACGGGTGAAACTTCAACTGCGGGATACAACGCAAATTGATGTTGTACGTCCCCTGCTGGTGGAAATTGATCCCAGTAACGACATTGAAGTGAGTGCCGATGGCTTTGTCTCTATTGGAATAAGTGAATCGGCGATGCAAGAACGGCAAGTCGCGGTTCTGAGCCAGTCCATCGAGATTGTGCGTCGTCGGATCGACGAGACTGGGACCCGCGAGCCGACGATCCAGCGGCAGGGAGAGGATCGTATTTTAGTTCAATTGCCTGGCGTTGATGATCCGGAGAGGGTCAAGCGTCTTTTGGGGAAAACCGCCAAGATGAATTTTCGTATGGTTGACGAAGCAACCCCAATAGATGACGCGCTTCGTGGGCGCGTCCCACCTGGTTCAGAATTGTTGTACGAGCGAGACCGAAGGGCCAATCAAGAAGAAACTCTTCCGATTGTTATCCGCAAGAGGGTATCGGTCAGTGGTGATAATCTGGTTGATGCACAACCAACTTTTCAGGACAATTTACCGGTGGTTTCGCTTCGCTTTGATACGGTAGGTGCTCGTAAATTTGGCGCTCTGACAAAGGAGAACGTGGGTAAGCGGTTCGCGATTGTTTTGGATGGCGAGGTTATTAGTGCGCCGGTAATCCGAGAGCCCATCCCTGGTGGTAATGGTATTATATCGGGGCGTTTCACCGTGCAGTCAGCACAAGACTTGGCGTTGCTGCTTCGTGCGGGGGCATTGCCGGCGCCACTTACTATACTTGAGGAGCGAACGGTTGGCCCCAGTTTGGGGGCCGACTCGATAGCAGCCGGTAAAATTGCTTCTGTCGTGGGAGGAGTGCTCGTAGTTGCGTACATAATCATGTCTTATGGTTTGTTCGGAGTCGCTGCGGTTCTTGCATTGGCCGTGAATATGTCATTGATTGTTGGTTTACTTTCGGTTTTGCAGGCGACGTTGACCTTGCCTGGCATTGCTGGAATCGTTCTTACCATGGGCATGGCGGTCGATGCCAACGTGTTAATTTTTGAGCGGATACGTGAGGAAGTACGGAATGGCCGTTCGGCATTTTCATCTGTTGATATTGGCTTTCGGCAGGCATTCAGGACGATTATAGACGCGAACGTTACGACCTTGATTGCGGCAATACTTCTTTTCCAGTTTGGCTCGGGACCGGTGCGCGGTTTTGCTGTCACACTTGCAATTGGTATTACGACATCCATGTTCACCGCAATTATGTTTACAAGAATGTTGATTGTGTTGTGGTTAAAGCGCGTTCGACCACAAGTATTGCCGATTTGAGAGCTATGCGTAGATTTCGTTTTGTACCCGACAGCGTTAATTTGCCATTCATGTCATGGCGGCGTGTTGCTTTCATATGTTCTTTTGCGTTTATTTCTCTGTCGGTAGTCCTATTTTTGACACGTGGCCTAAACTACGGAATAGATTTCCGGGGAGGGATTCTAATTGAGGTCAAAACACCCCAGGTAGCTCAGATTGCATCTATGCGTGACAGCTTGGGAACGCTTGGGTTGGGAGAAATAGCCCTGCAAGAGTTTGGTGCACCGGATGATATTTTAATAAGTGTCGAAATGCAGGAAGGTGGCGAGAAGGCCCAGCTTGAAGCAGTCTCCCTTGTAAAGGCCCGTTTAGAAGAAGATTTTGGAAACGGCCTTGATTATCGGCGCACGGAATTTGTCGGGCCAAAGGTAGGAAGTGAATTGATCTCTGCTGGAATTAAGGCAGTGGTTTCTGCTTTGCTGGCGATGATGGTTTACATCTGGTTTCGATTTGAATGGCAGTTTAGTCTGGGTGCGGTGGCTGCTTTACTGCACGATGTGATATTAACTGTTGGCATGTTTGCTCTTACGGGATTGGAGTTTAATCTGGCGACTGTGGCCGCTATTTTATTGATTGTTGGTTACTCCCTAAATGATACTGTGGTGGTGTACGATCGAGTTCGCGAGAATTTACGGAAATACAAAAAGCTTTCGTTGGTTGATCTTCTAGACCGAAGCATCAACGACACGTTGTCGCGAACCCTAATGACGTCAATTACGACTATGTTAGCACTAATCTCTCTTTATACATTGGGCGGGGCTGTAATCGCTGATTTTAGCTTAGCGATGATTTGGGGCGTTTTGGTAGGCACTTATTCTTCAATTTTTATCGCGGCGCCATCGCTAGTTCTCCTAGACCTTAGGCGATCCGATTCGCCAAAAAGTGACGAATCTACGGGATCGAACACATCTATTTAGGAATAGAATGGATATTACACCGGCGTTATCCTCGGACCGGTTAGTAATTCGCTCCTATGGTGGGGACGGTTTTAACATCAACGATCGGTACGTTACGGGTTCAATCTTATTGTTTCCTACACACGTTGAGTCTTGGCCGGTGACCGGCCTAGACGACCTTAACTCCGATGTTTTTGCACCGGTAGTTGTGGAACGACCCGCAATTGAGATCCTGCTGGTAGGTTGCGGAAAGAATCCCGGGAAATTGGATGAGGTTCTAAAAGAAAGCTTGCGTCTAGCGAAGATCGTCACTGACGTTATGACCACAGGCGCTGCATGTCGTACATACAACGTACTTGTAGCTGAAGACAGGCGGGTGGCAGCCGCTCTAATCGCGCTTCAATGATACTACAGAAACTCAGCAGCAACCGCCCAAAAATAGCTCTCGCTTACTGTTTAGAGCAAGTACGCAAGTTTGATCACGATCGCTATTTGTGCACCTTGTTTGCACCGGCTTGGTCACGCCCAGCCTTGTGGGCACTGTACGCTTTCAATTTGGAGTTAGCCCGCACTCCTGAAATGGTTACTCAGCCAACGCTGGGCCAGTTGCGGCTTAATTGGTGGCGCGAAGAATTGGAGGGACTTTTAAAGGGCGAAATTGCTGGGCATATGGTCATAGAAGCACTAGGGCAAACTTGGCCAGATTTTACAGCAACTCAAAAAGATTTCATGACTCTCATCGACGGGCGAATGCTGGACTTGTCAGACCGACCTCCCGAGACGCTCGAAGAGCTTGAACGATATTTAGAGGCGACCTCCGCCACGTTAATGCGGCTTTCCCTATACGCACTAAACATCAATGATGCGCGCACAAAAGTCGCAGGTCGAGAGATTGGCTTGGCTTGGGGTTTTATGGGGTTGATACGAAATTTGCCAATTGGTTCGGTCTCCCGCCGACCATGTATTCCATCTACTATTCTTTCGGGGCTAGGTTGCAGCCCCACAGAAAAATTTCTAGGGCCATCTCCGCTGCTAAATCAGGCCGTAAAAAATTTGGCGGATGAGGCTGAGTTTCATCTTAGAAAAACTCAAACTCTAGTACCTGAGGCGACCAAGGCAGCGCGCGGCGCACTGTCTTTGGGAGCGCTGTTAAGGCTTTATCTTGATCGCCTAGCCCGTGCTAAATACAACCCCTATGCAGATAACCTACGTGTCAGTGTTTTGCGCCGTCTGTTGGCTCTAGGGATGGCGTGGTGTCAAAGATACTGAATTTTTACTCCCGACCACTTGTTACCCCTGTTCCTTGAGCCAGATGTCGAGATCCGCCAGAGCCCGCTGGCACATTTGTGGTCTACGTTGGGTACGTCGTACTTTGTCACTCAACGGGGGAAATAAACCAAAATTTACGTTCATTGGTTGGAATGTGGCGCTGCTGCCCCGGGTAGAAACGTGGCTGAGAAGTGCTCCCAAAGAAGTTGTGCTGGGAGGGGGTGCGGACGTTTGGCCTAGTTTCTCCCGGGATGCAAAACGTCCTGCCAACAGCCCCATCGCGGCACTTTCTACATAACCCTCTACTCCCACAAGCTGCCCTGCAAAGCGCAATCGTAGATCAGTCCTAAGTCTTAGGAAGGGATCTAGCAAAGCGGGAGAATTGAGAAAAGTGTTGCGATGTATTCCGCCTAGTCGCGCAAATTTAGCGTGCTCAAGGCCTGGAATCATTCGGAAAATTCGTTTTTGTTCGCCGTAGGTCAGCTTGGTCTGAAATCCTACGATGTTGTAAAGAGTGGCAAGCGAATTATCTTGGCGAAGCTGAACCACGGCGTGGGGTTTTTCTTTCGTATGAGGATTGGTAAGGCCGACCGGCTTCATCGGTCCAAACCGTAAAGTTTCGGCCCCCCGCTCTGCCATCACTTCTATGGGCAGGCAAGCCTCGAAATAGGGTGTGTCTCTTTCCCACTCGCGAAACTCAATCTTGTCGCCGGATAGTAGCTCAGCTACGAAAATCTCGTAGTCGGTCTTATTGAGCGGGCAGTTGATATAAGCTGCTGCATCTCCTGCCGGACCGGTTTTATCATAACGAGATTGAAACCAAGCTTTAGAAAGATCAACACTGTCTTTGTACAAGATCGGCGCAATTGCATCGAAGAAAGCTAAATGATCCTCTCCCGTGAGATTGTTAATCGATTCTGCGAGATTGTTGGATGTCAAGGGACCGCTCGCGATGATTACCGAATCCCAGGAGTCAGGTGGAATATTTTTTATCTCACCTCTTTCGATGGTTATAAGGGGGTCGGATGTCAGGGCTTGTTCAACCGCATGCGCGAACATTTGTCGGTCTACCGCAAGTGCTCCGCCAGCCGGGACTTGATGGATGTCACCACAAGACATGATCAAAGAATTACAACGCCGCATTTCCTCGTGCAGCAATCCGACCGCATTGTTAGTGGCGTCGTCGGAGCGAAATGAATTGGAGCATACTAACTCGGCGAGACAAGCAGTGTGGTGTGCATCAGTGGATTGAATCGGGCGCATTTCATGAACGACAACTGGCAGACCGGATTGAGATATTTGCCAAGCCGCTTCGCACCCTGCGAGACCTCCGCCGATTACATGAATGGGGGTTGTAACTTGGTTCATTATCGTAGCTTTGAGAGCATTTCTGTGATTGGGGAGGCTAAAATGACCCGACTGGGCCGCGCTAAATCTCTAGTCCCATGGGTAATTTGATGGGTAGGTTGGGGCCGCACTTTTACGCCTCAAATGGCGCCTTCCGATGTCGGCGGTGCGTCGAACGCCCAGTAGACTCATATTTCGTTCAACCTCATCTGCGAATATTTTTAAAGCTCGAGCAACCCCGGCTTCGCCGCCAGCCGCCAATCCGTACAAATATGGCCGACCGGTCATACATGCCTGCGCCCCAAGGCCCAGGGCCTTAATTATGTCCGTTCCGCGGCGAATGCCACCATCAACAATAATGTCTGCTCGTCCTGCAACTGCGTCGACGATATCCGGTAACACGTTAACCGGCGCAGCGGCGTGGTCTAATTGGCGACCACCATGATTCGAGACAACAATTCCACTGGCACCAATTTCAACCGCGCGCAAGGCGTCTTCCGGGCTCAATATTCCTTTAATAGCGAATGGACCGTTCCACTCACGGATCATCCAGGCAGCATCGTCCCACGTTACCGAGCGGTCAAACTGTCTATTGATGTAGGCGGCTTGCGAATTGAGATCTCCCACGTTGTCTCCCATTTTATCCTTAACGTTTGCCAGCTGCGGTTGGCCTTGCGTGATAAGATTAAACCACCAAAGAGGATGGGAGATTAAATCGAACGCGAGCTTACGAGTGAGACGAATTGGTGTGGTCATTCCATTGTATAGATCACGTTGGCGATTGCCATATACCTGGACGTCAACGGTTAGGCAAAGGGCCTGATAATTTGCTGCGCGGGCGCGTGCAATAAATTCACGTACAAGTCCACGGTCTTTCCATACATATATTTGGAACCATTTGGGCCCATCTGTAAGTGCGCCAATTTCTTCGATTGAGACGCTGGAGCCTGAGGACAGCGAATACGTGAGTCCGGCGTGAGCTGCCGCGGTGGCCACGGCTCTTTCCCCTTGAGGGTGAAAAAGGCGGCTCAATCCGGTCGGAGCTAAAATTAGTGGCAGCGGCATTCTTTGGCCCATAACTGTCGTCGTCATGTCTATATCCGAGACGTCCGTCAGTACCTCTGGCAAAAGGTCATATTGTCCGAAGCTGGCACTGTTGTCTCGCATACTAATTTCATCCTCAGCAGCTCCATCCAAAAAATCGAATACAACACGTGGTACGCTTTTCTGAGCAGCGACGCGCAGATCACAAATGTCG
>PTKD01000041.1 GCA_002938115.1 Alphaproteobacteria bacterium MarineAlpha9_Bin7
TACCAACATGGCGGGCAACTCCGTTGTACTTAAGCTAAAGACTTCTGACTTCAAACTTCGCACCAGAACTATGACCCTCGCCCATCCAACCCAGCGTGCGAGTCTTCTTTATGAAGCAGGGACAACCCTACTCGCTAAAGAAGTAGACGATAGTACGAAGTTTAGACTTATAGGCATAGGTGTCACCCGACTTAGCAACACCACCGATGCAGATCCGCCCGACATGTTAGCAGATTCATAGAAAATTAGTTGGCGTATAAGTTCGAGAACTCCTATTCCCAAAATTCTAACTTTTTATCTGTTCTCGGAGATAGTCTGATGTTAGCAATCTGGAGGCGAGTGATATTCCAAATGCTTTATCAAACCTCGGATCGCAAATTTTCCGTAGTCCAGATCCATGCTTGGGGATACTCCGTTCTCCATTAGCTGAAAATGCACCTCAAATTCCGGCTGATGGTCTCCCTTCCCATACGGGAAATACGCCATTGCCACCGGCCAAGAACGTAAACCCTCGAGCCCAGATTCGGCCAAAGACTGAGATTCAGAAAATTCTTCGGGCCTCACGCTGGCAGGCGCAATTACTGGGCCAATAAATGCTGAAACTTCGTTTAAACTATCGTCACCGGTCCCGCTAAAGACGTTCCGTGTGAGGTTGTGTCCACCCGACATAGCGTGATCAATCGTCAAAAATAGATGCTCAGTCGGAAACAAAGTGCCTGCAGGCAGTTCCATTGAACTCTCTTCGGGCTTGCTGAACAAGGCCACACCCCCGGCTCTCCCCGGATGTAGCTGGGCACGGCCTTCGATCTGCTCATTGAGTTCATCGTTTGTAGTACTTCGCATCGTATACCGAAACTTGCTTCCGTCACGAGATTCCCAGCTAGAAAAACTAAAATCATTGGTAATTGTATTTCCGTTGCGGTCGACAAAAATCATTCGAACATGCTGAGTCAATGTCCACCCGTCACAAACATCACTCCAGTCAAGGTACATTTTCCCAGTCACATCCGTAAAATCAGCTCCTCCCCCTCCAGAGAGGAGACTAAGGTCGTAAATCGCCCGATGCGCGGCCAAGTCTGCAGACCGTGCAAAAGATCCGAAATACACCAAAGAGATAACTGAGGACAACGCTAAATACTTCCAAAATAAAGTCATAATAAAAGCAAGAGCGTCGAGCACTTCTGACCTATCAGTAGTCGTAATTATCACATCGAGGCGCTCAAGCTTTAGCAATCTCCACCTTCCCTTGACACCGTAGTTGTGTTGAATGAAGCATTAAACCGAACTGAAGTGGGTGCAAAATCACCATGATTCATTTTCTGCAGCAGAGCCCGTTTTAATATTTTGCCACTCGCAGTCAAAGGAAACTCCGCCAAGACCGCATAATACTCCGGCATGTCATAGACCGAAAGCCCAGAGGAGTGTAAATGACGGAGTATCATATCTGGACCCGGTATCTCATCACCTGAGGGCACAATAATTAGGCAAACTTTTTCACCGAGCCTTGAGTCCTTGACCGGGATTACCGCTGCCTTTTCTATCAACGGGTGTCGTACCGCTAGATCCTCTATCTTTCGAGGATGAATATTTCGGCCTCCTCGTATGATAATATCTTTAACCCTGCCAACAATTTCCAAGTTTCCTGCCGCATCAAGGCGCCCAAGATCACCACTCATAAACCAACCATCTCGATTGAAGGAATTCTCGGTCGATTTTTGATCACCGAAATAACCCAACATCAGGGCAGCGCCACGACCCCCTATTTCTCCAACCTGCCCAACAGCCATTGATGTGGCATTGTCTTCAGAATCAAAAATTTTTACTTGGTAAGACGGACCGCCGCGGCCACAAGTTCCAACAATAATATCGGTATCATCCTCAGGGTGAGTGTACTGATGCGAAGAATTTTCAGTCATCCCGTACACATTCTGCGGTGTAACACCTTGTACGACAAATTCCTCTGCAGTGGAACGGGAGATCGGCGCCCCTGCCATATAAAAAACTTTTACCGACCCAAAAGAATCTAAACATTTTTCACGCTGTTGAGCCAGAAGGTCTATCGCATGCGTAGGTACGCCCATGACGTAGTTGGCTCGTACCTCCTCCATCCAATCAAAAGAGTCCATGCCCTCCAAAGGATCATTTACGACAAACTCTGCACCTGCGATAAGTGCCTGCGCAAAACCCACCCAAGCGATGTGATGTGAAAGGGGACTTAATGAAAGCAGCACCGTATCCCTGCCGTGACACCAGTCGGCGACTAAATCACGCGCATTGGCAAGAATAGTATTGTCGCTATGCATTACACCTTTCGGCCTTCCGGTGGTGCCGGATGTAAACGCTACGTAGCAGATCTTATCTGCACCCAAACTTTGGTATTCAGAATTATCAATATCTTGTTCTTCCCAACTCGGAAAATCTTTAGATATCTTTCTCTCTTTTGAAATCGAGAAACATGCAACATTGGGGCCTGTTTCCTGAAGCAACTTAATTAAATCACTACCATCTGCGCTCCATTCTTCTTCAGCAATTACGGCGGCAGCGTCCAACTCATTGACGAGAGATAACATTTCCAACGATGTATAGTTACGATGCAGTGACGGGCTACAGATATATCCATTTCGCGAACAAGCCAACATTACTGCAACTGACTCCGCCCGATTTGACAACGCCATCGCAACTCGATCCCCAAGCTTTAGGCCGGATTCTGCCAAAGCATTGGCAATTGCTCGCGCCCATCGTTCTAACTGGCGCCATGTAAGACGCCTACGGCTATCGCGAAGTGCATTATCATCTGGGATCATTCTGGCCTGACGGGCCGCGTGATCGTACAACCCTTCGTCGCGCCAAAGCCCTTGATCATGATAACGTTTAGCTACTACCGGGTCATGCAGTGTCAGCAACGGCATTTTTTAATGGCCGAATTTATCCGTGTCGGGAGGGCGCTTCTTGCCAAAAGCAGCACCCAATTCTAACGCCTCCTCATTACCGAGGTACTGGGGCAACAACAAATCGTGCGCTAGGCGCGCGAGCCCACCTACACCCCCATGGCGGGCGTTGAAAGAGGCCTTTAGTGAGGCCAGCGCAACCGCACCTCGGTCAGCCACCTCTAAAGCATAATCCCGTGTCGCTTTCTCAAGTTCCCCGTCCGGAACTACCCGATTAATGAGGCCCATTTCACAGGCCTCTTCTGCCGATAGTTTCGGATTGGTGTACCACATTTCTTTTGCGCGCTTTTTCCCAACTAAATCCTCCAAATACCAAGTGCCATACCCAGCATCAAACGACCCCATCATCGGCCCCACTTGTCGAAAAATAGCGCTTTGCTTTGCAATGGTCAGATCACAAACCATCTGCAGCACATTTCCACCTCCCACAGCAAAACCGTTTACGCTGGCTATAACTGGTTTTTGAATTTTGTCTATCGCTTCATAAATTTCCAGAGTGGGCAGCACACCCGCATACAGATTTGTATTCTCCATGCCCTCTTTACGGCCACCAATACAAAAAAACCGATCTCCAGACCCGGTTAGGACCAGAACTCGAGTCCGTGTTTCTCGTCGTACATCATTTATACAATCCCGCATCTCATGACACATGGTCGGCGTAAACATGTTGCCATCATTAGGACGATTCATGGTCAACCAGCCAATTGGCCCATCTTCTCGATATAAAATTTCGGTGTATCCCACGTGCCTTTCCTCTATGGCTTGATAAAAACAGCTTTGGCGTCTCGATTGTTCGGATAGCAAGCAAAAACCTGTAGTCTGAATTGCCGTGTTTTGCTCAATGGCCGAAGGAGGCAATACCACGCTTTTCAAAAAATTTCTGGTGATAGTCCTCGGCCATCCAAAAATCACCCACAGGCTCAATGGTAGTCGCTATACCCTGGACAAACCGTCCGGATTGCTCAAGCGTCTTCTTGGCCGTTCGAGCGCTCACACCCTGGGCCTCGGTATAAGTAAAAATAATAGTTCGATATTGAGTACCCGTATCCGGCCCCTGCCGGTTGATTTGAGTCGGATCATGGATGTCCCAAAACAGGTCTAACAACTGCTCATAACTGACCTGATCGGGATTAAAGACTACTCGTACTACCTCAGCATGGCCTGTCGTTCCAGTACATACCTGCTCATAGGTCGGATTAGAAAGTTGCCCGCCACAGTAGCCGACCGACGTCTCGACCACGCCGGGAACTTTCCCAAATGCAGCTTCAATTCCCCAAAAACAACCCGCTCCAAACGTTGCCTGTTCCATCAAAATCTCACTTCATTATTCGGTTGGCGTCCAAAGCTCGCCCCATAATACCCCTATTTGCCTTGCAGAAGCTCTGATAGCAAGACGCACTTGATCCAATACCGCGTCCAGTAAAAATAGTCTATTATTGCCAAAAACTCAGGAGATGATTATGGCAGGGAAAATTGACAGACGATTGGATGAGATGGGTATCGTGTTGCCGGAACCCGCAACACCCGCAGCCAATTATGTCCCATTCGTGACTTCTGGGCCTCTGGTTTTCATTGCAGGTCAAATTCCGTTCTGGAATGGCAAAATTTTGCATATCGGCAAGGTCGGTGCAGAAATTTCGGTCGAAGAAGCTAAGCAGGCAGCACGCGTGTGCGGACTGAATTTAATTGCCCAGCTAAAGTCAGCTTGCTCCGGAGATCTCGATCGAGTTATTCAGTGTGTAAAGATTGGCGTTTTCGTGAACTGCGTGGATGGTTTTAAGCAACAACCGGAAATCGCTAACGGCGTTTCTGACCTCATGGTTGAGTTGTTTGGGGAAGCGGGCCGTCACGCCCGCTTCGCCGTCGGAACTAATGCCCTGCCAAGAAATTGCGCCACAGAATCTGATGCTGTATTTGAAATCTCCTAGATATGCCAACCCTACTTCCAA
This sequence comes from Alphaproteobacteria bacterium MarineAlpha9_Bin7, assembly GCA_002938115.1. GTDB lineage: Bacteria > Pseudomonadota > Alphaproteobacteria > UBA7887 > UBA7887. Next base: position 4,898 of record PTKD01000041.1, read on the forward strand.
AAAGGAATAACTGGCCATGACCAGCATTGACAACAGCCGCAACATTTCTCTCGAGGAAATGGACAAGCAAAGTTTGCTTCATCCGTACACCTCGATAGTTGACCACCTGGATCAAGGGCCGGTCGTAATCACAAAAGGCCACGGAGCTCGGGTTACAGACAACCGAGGGCGAGACTACCTTGATGCCATGGGTGGGTTATGGTGCGTCAATATTGGTTATGGGCGCCAAGAAATGGTAGATGCAATTACGGCGCAGGCCAAAGAGATCGCCTACTACCACCTTTTCTTCTCGATGGCTAACGAGCCCGCGATTCGATTGGCTGACAAAGTGCTACAACTCGTCCCCAATCATATGAGTAAGGTCTTTTTCTGTAATTCAGGTTCTGAGGCCAACGACACTCAGGTGAAAATCGCATGGTATTACAACAATTTGAGAGGGAAACCTGAAAAGAAAAAAATTATTTCGCGCAAACTTGGTTACCACGGTGTCACCGTCGTCGCAGCAAGTATGACCGGCCTTCCGCGCAACCATCAGTCATTCAATTTACCGTTGGATGGTTTTCTTCACGTATCTCCTCCGCACCACTACTGGTATGCGAAAAATGGGGAGACTGAGGTAGAATTCTCTAAACGTCTAGCCGAAGAACTAGATGCCTTAATTCAACGAGAGGGCCCCGACACCGTCGCGGCGTTTATTGCTGAACCGGTCATGGGCGCGGGCGGTGTGATAACACCCCCGGAAGGATACTTTATAGAAATACAAAACGTACTAAAAAAACACGACGTTTTGTTTATCGCGGACGAGGTAATTTGCGGGTTTGGTCGACTTGGCACGATGTTCGGTACCGATCTTTATCAATTGGAACCAGATATGATGTCTATCGCAAAAGGTCTCACTAGTGCCTACGTCCCCATGTCGGCCGCCATTATTTCCGAGAAAATATGGAACGTTCTCAAATCTGGCTCGCCAGACACTGGCCCTTTCGCCCACGGTTATACCTATGGTGGCCACCCACTAGCAGCTGCTGCCGGACTTAAGACGATTGAAATTATGGAGCGTGAAAATTTAGTAGATAAGGCCCACAAAATAGGTGGGTATTTCCAAAGAAAACTTCGTGCAAAATTTGCGGACCACCCACTAGTTGGAGAAGTGAGGGGTGTGGGATTGATCGCAGGGATTGAACTGGTCGCCAACAAGGCAGAAAAGATACCATTCGAACTTTCAGTTCAAATTGGACCACAAATGACACAGTTGCTCCTCGATGAGGGCCTGATCAACCGGGTTATTACGAATACTATTGCTTTCTCACCTCCCTTGGTCGTAACCGAATCAGATATAGATGAGATGGTAGAGCGTTGCTCTCGTGCACTTGAGAAACTAACCGATAAGTTGGTTCACGAAGGAATGTGGAAAGCCGCTTGAACGGTTCCCTAATTGCGCAGGGTAATACCACTGCCGGTCACACTCTTACTGCCCGAACCATCTCTTGCTTGTCGGAAGTGGATGAGGGGGAGTGGGATGCTTGTGCCGGTACCGCCAACCCTTTTCTCTCTTATGCTTTCCTTCATGCCCTCGAGGAAAGTGGCTCCTGCACGGCTCAAACCGGATGGCTCCCCCAACATTTGCTGCTGGAGGATCACAATCATGAATTGGTTGGTGCAATGCCGATGTATCTCAAAGGACATTCCCAAGGTGAATATGTGTTTGATCACAACTGGGCCCACGCCTTTGAAAACGCTGGGGGACGTTACTACCCTAAGCTCCAAGTATCAGTTCCCTTCACACCAGCTACCGGCCCGCGCCTGCTTGTTTCACCCGGAAAAGACCAAGAGAAAACTCGCCAATTGCTGATCCGTGCCGCCACACAGGTTGCAGACAAACTCGGTGTGTCCTCTCTTCACGTGACCTTCACAACGGAATCGGAATGGCGTTTGATGGGGAATAACGGCCTTCTACAAAGAACAGGGGAACAATTTCACTGGGAAAACGCGGGCTACCAAAATTTCGATGAGTTTCTGAGTAGCCTTACCTCGCGCAAACGTAAATCCATTCGAAAGGAACGTGCTCGTGCCGCTTCTGGTGACGTTAAAATAGAAATATTTACTGGCGACAGCCTTCAAACAGAGCACTGGGATGCTTTTTTTCATTTTTACACAGACACGGGAAATCGAAAATGGGGAACCGCCTATTTGACACGGGATTTTTTTGATCTGATCCACGAACGAATGAGTGAGAACATCGCTTTGGTTATGTGTCAAAGAGGCGGACGGTACATTGCTGGCGCACTAAATTTTATTGGTGCCGACACACTATTTGGCCGGCACTGGGGCTGTATAGAGGACCACGACTGCCTTCATTTCGAGGCTTGTTATTACCGTGCTATTGATTTTGCGATTGAAAGGAGGCTTAAGCGCGTCGAAGCCGGTGCACAAGGATCACACAAAATTCACCGCGGGTATCTACCGCGCCTTACCTTCAGCGCCCACTGGATTCGAAATGAAGATTTTCGAAAAGCCGTCGAGGCATACCTGAAGCACGAGCGCCATGAAATCGAATCACACCTTGAGGCTATTGAATTTAACTATTCCCCATTCCGTAAAGACAATAAAACCAAGACCATATAGTTGAATTTTTGTAAATACAGCCCACGCAAAAAGGGAACAAGAAAGTAAGGGAGCACCCCAACCATGCGCACTAAGGCCGCCGTAGCCCACGAGTCGGGCAAACCCCTCGTTATCGAGACACTCGAACTCAGTCCACCAAAAAACGGTGAGTGTTTGGTTGAAATTAAGGCGACAGGTATTTGTCATACCGACGAATTTACCCTTTCGGGTGCAGACCCCGAAGGGCTATTTCCCGCAATCCTGGGCCACGAAGGAGCCGGTGTAGTCGTTGAGGTTGGACCCGGCGTCAACAGCTTGAAAAAAGGGGATCACGTGATCCCCCTATACACACCTGAATGCCGCCAGTGTGAATACTGCCTGAGTGGCAAGACTAACCTTTGTCAGGCAATCCGCGTCACCCAAGGACAGGGCGTGATGCCGGATGGCACGAGCCGGTTTAATCTGGGTCGAGATCCAGTTTATCACTACATGGGGACATCAACTTTTTCCAATTTCACAGTCGTTCCCGAAATAGCACTCGCGAAAATTCGTGACGATGCTCCATTTGATAAGGTCTGCTACATCGGCTGCGGGGTCACCACAGGACTCGGTGCTGTCATGAACACCGCCAAAGTCCGACCCGGTGACAACGTAGTTGTATTTGGCCTCGGTGGCATCGGATTAAATGTAATACAAGGGGCCCGCATAGCGGGTGCCAACATGATCGTGGGCGTTGATATCAACCCATCAAAACAGAGTCTAGCTCAGAAGTTCGGGATGACTCATTTCGTCAATCCATCTGAGACCAAAGAGGATTTAGTGCCGTATATAGTTGACCTGACCAACGGCGGCGCAGACTACAGTTTCGAATGCATTGGCAATGTGGAAGTTATGCGCCAAGCACTGGAATGCTGCCACAAGGGATGGGGGACATCGGTTATTATCGGAGTCGCAGGCTCGGGCCAAGAAATAGCGACTCGGCCGTTCCAACTCGTTACAGGACGAACATGGAAAGGTACGGCATTTGGGGGAGCAAAGGGACGCACAGATGTACCACGGATAGTGGACTGGTATATGGACGGTAAAATTAATATTGATGACCTGATAACCCATACAATGGAGCTAAAAGATATTAATAAAGGCTTCGACCTAATGCGGAGCGGCGAATCTATCCGGAGCGTGATTGTGTTCTAGTCGCTTGAGAAAATAAAATACCAGTATGTAAAAGATGTGGGAATTCACGGGCAACAAGCGTAAAATGGCTTAGTGTTTGGGAGCAGGATGCGAATAATGTTGCAGAAACCAGACATACCCATCCGATGCTGACTTGTAGTGCATGATGCCTCCGAGATTGCCGCCGGACGCACCGCCTGAACCTCCGCCAATTATCTTGCCGGACATAGAACCGGATTCTCCACTTGATCCAAACTACGACCCAGATGAGGATTCTCCGAGAATGCCGCCACCAACACCGGATCAGCCTTGGAGGGATCCGCCTCCTGCGGCGACACACACAGGTCCATCGTTGAAAAAACTGAAGATTACGGAGACGGATGGCCCTAAATAAATTCAGCTTGGGCCCGACCTAAACCTTCTATGTTTATCTCAACCTTATCCCCTATCTGAACCCACTTAGTTTCAACCACACTTCCAAGTAGTACAAATTCTCCGGGAGCTAGCACCTTACCCCGATTAGCAAATAAATCTGCCAGCCAGGCCAGTGCAGCAAAAGGATGGCCCATAATATCACCGCCCCGACCGTGACCAACCTCAACCCCGTTGATAGTCATATGACCGGGAATAGAAACAAGATCCAAAGACTTCCAATCCTGCACGGGGTCTCCTAAAACACACCCAGCATTAAAAAAATCGTCCGCAATCAAAGTCGGCGCCCCCAGTGCTTCATAATCTTCGTATCTATCGTCGACCACCTCTATAGCCGGCATCACCTGGGAAACCGCTCCTGCAACGGAATTTACACTGCAAGAACCTTTACCAAAGCCAAGCGGCGCGCCAAGCCGAATGGCAACTTCACACTCAACGCCGACGTGCCGGTAACTTCTGTGCTCAAATTTTGCCCTTGCTTCGTGCACAGTCGATGCAAACACACCACCAGCACACGGATTTCGGATATTAAGATAATTCTGCATCACCGGCGTAGTGCAACCAATTTTATGGCCTGAAATTGCGCCAAGCCCTGATCCTGCCGAACGTTTGTGTAAAGTGTCCTGGACCAAGTAAGCTTCAACTTCATTAACTGGGCGGCACGAAACTGGCAATTGACCAATCACTGAGTCACTCAAACGAGAACCACAGATCAGTTCTGCAGCACGAGAAATCGCTGCCGGGGTCATACAAGCTCTCCACGCAGTACCGTCACTGCTTTTCCTGACAAACGAACTCTAGTCCCATCCACCAGAACCCGAACGTCTCCTCCCCGACTGGATAGCTGGCGCCCAACCAGTTCGTTTCTATCCAGCTTAGAAGCCCAATAGGGGCCCAATGAACAATGAGCCGAGCCAGTCACCGGGTCCTCTTTGATCCCATAACGTGGTGCAAAAAAACGGGACACAAAATCAACATCACTCTCCCCCTCAGAGCGCGCCGTAACAATAATACCGCGAGTATCCAGCTTCGACAGCACCGTATAATCCGGAGCCAAATCACGGACATTGGCGGGGCTGGACAGCTCAACGAGATAGTCCATTCCGTTCCAACCGACCCAGACGGGATCAAAGGCTAGCACTGACTGAAAATTGGGCGGAGACGGTACTGTTTTCGCCACCAAAGCCGGAAAATCCATTTCAATCCAACCATCACTAATCTTTGCTGTTAGGACGCCGCTGCGAGTATGGAATAAGGCTTTATTCAACTTGGGCAAAATCCCACGCTCCCAGAGTATATGGGCACCAGCAAGCGTAGCGTGTCCGCAAAGATCTACCTCCGCCAACGGCGTAAACCATCGGAGATCAAAACCATCCTTCAAGCCTTCACTCCGTTGACTCATAAAGGCTGTCTCCGACAAATTCATTTCCTTGGCAACATTCTGCATCCAAGTTGTCTCGACGTTCTCACTTAACAGACAAACTGCGGCGGGATTGCCAGCAAAACGAACGTTGGTAAATGCATCAACAATACAAAGTACGGTTGGCATTATTCCCCCTTTAAAGTAACATTTGTCATTATTTTACGTGTGGTAGACTAGCCGTTCCGCCACGGAAAGCACAACCAGCATGGCATTACTGGGTCGCGGCCTATTAGGTGTTTGGCATGACGTTGAATTTTCTAAAGATGAAGATCTCACTGACTTTCATGACTGGTACACTCGTGAACATTTCCCGGAAAGGCTTCGCGTTCCAGGATTCATGCGGGGACGCCGTTACGAAGCAGTAAGCGGGGAGCCATATTACGCTGCCTTATACGAAACGGAGTCTATTAAGACGTTAGCAAGCGCGACTTATCACAAAAGACTCGATAACCCGACTCCTTGGTCCTCCCGCAATCTAGCTCGTTTCAAAAATACAAATAGAACTGCCTTTGAAGTGAAATATAGTGCTGGATTCGGACTTGGAAGTGGACTCGTTGTAATATGGTTGTCGCCAAAATATGAAATGAAAGAATCTTTAAAGGATTGGCTTATCTATACCACTCTCCCAGATGTACTTGTGCAACCGGGTATCGTTGGTGCGCACTTTTGTATTGCGGACCCTCTCGTCACCAGAGTTGATAGTACTGAAGCTCACATCCGTGCAATGCCTGACCAAATGGCCGATTGGATTGTTATGATCGAGGGCCACAATCAACAGGTTTTAGAGCAAGCTCTCAGCCATCGCCTTTCTTCTGAAGAGTTTGGCAATCAAGGAATTTCGTTCTCCTCAACAACCTTCCATCGGCTCATCCATAGCGCCACCTCTGACGACCACTCCAACTTCACCATTTAAAAACACGAATGAAAAAAGGTACACCGTGCGGCAAAATCGCTTGGTACATTTGTGTTCGGAAGTTGGCATTTCTACTGATTCTATCCAACCTGACTATTTCCTGACTCGGCACGGTCGACACAGCAAAAATCGGTGATCTTAACGCGGCCGATACCGGCGTAGCTGCAGTCGTCAAAATGATTATTTGGGCATGACGGCGAACTAATTCTCTGGGATCGCGCCGTTATTTGTAGCTCCAAGAAAAATCACTCAGTATGGGTCGCGGTGTTTTCCGTCCGAGCTTCCTCAACAACAGCCTCACTTATTTCCATTATTTCATTTAATGAAATGTAATTTTATTTAATTTGACACGTAATAGTCGTGATTGTAGAAAACGCATTACGAGCCTGTTTTCACATCGGCTCAAAATATGCATGATGCGCACTGTTTCA